>CACZRV010000078.1 GCA_902783725.1 uncultured Lachnospiraceae bacterium
CGCCCTCCTCCAGAATCTTGTCACCGTACTGTGCCCTGATCTTCTTTGCGCCGCCCTTGGCTGCATTTTTCGTCGACCAGAGCGAAAGCGCAATGATCACGCCGAAAAATGCTACAATTCCGATAACCGGACCGATGGGCGTCTGCCCGCTCGAAGTTGCTAAAAATATTGCTAACCCGTTCATTTGATACCTCCTCACAATAGCCGCCGATATTCTTTCGGGGCACCGTTCGCAGCGCCCCGAAAGTTGTTGCATAGCTAAAGTATATCGGTTATCAAAAATCGTGTCAAGGATGACCTTGCCACCTTGTCCTCAGCGGAAATCACTTGCCGGAAACCGCAAAATCCTTCGGATATGCATCGCTTCCGTTCGCGTTCAGATTGACTCCGATACGGATCGATGCCCCCGGCGCAATCTGCGCATGGCTTCCGTCATCGCCGACAACGAAGGTCGTACCGGATTGCGAGAGAATTCTTCCGTTCCAGACGCTGTTCACATGGCCGGTGCAGGTGAAGGTGACTTTCCAATCCTTGAGGGCGCTGTCCGATGTGTTGGTGATGATGATCTCACCGACGCATCCGCCGTTCCAGGTAGAAGTCGTCTTGAACTCCGCATTGCAGGCCGCATTGCCCGCCTGATTCTTCAACTCATAGACACAGAAGTTGGAAGGACTCGCAACCGAGTTGCCCGCTACGGTGAAACCGACGGTGATCGTCTGTCCCGCAGCAATCTTTTTGTTCCATCCGCCGTTCTTGACGGTGTAGCGGCCATTTTCCGCCTTCGTAATCTCGGCGTTCCAGAAGCCCGCAATATTGGCATTCATGTCAAATGCCATCGCCCAGTCGGTAATGTCATGTCCGGAGTTGTTGGTAATGGTGATGCTTCCGTTATAGCCGCCGGTCCAGGTCGAATCGGTTCTGTACGTAACGACCACACCGTCAATGTGCGCAGGCGTATCATCCACCGGGTCGTCCGGTCCGATCGGGCCGTCGCCGGAAGCTTCCTTGAACTTCGCCGTCAGCGTGACGTTCTCATCGATCAGGATGACTTCCGTCGTCAACTCGTTCGGGTTGACGATGGTACAATTGCCATCCGCCACCCAGCCGTCAAATTCATAACCGAATCCCTCAACCGCCGTCACCTCGAACGGATATCCGTCCAGTGCGCGAATCACGGTGTTCGGGATCACATAGCCGCCTTCCTCTGCGACAAGCGTCGCCGTGAAGACGCCGTTCTGACCGTACTTCGACTCACCCTCAAAGTGCGCGCTCAACTGACGATTGCCGGTAACGCGGAACCGATACTCACGCTCCGTGGAGAGCAGCTCATTGTCCTCGTACCAGCCGAGGAACTCGCAATCCTCATACTCAGCCGCGGTGACCTTCGCATATGCGCCGAGAACATAGTCGCCGCCACCGGAGCAAATGCCGCCTGCCTCATTGGCATTCGCCACATCAACCGTGTACAGAGCCTCTCTCGCATCGTCGCCGCGCAGGATGACATCCGCCTCAACCGTTCCGTTCTTGGTCGTCAGGACGTTGTCCCCTTCGATGACAGACACGTTTCCTTCGTCATCCACGAAAAATTCCTGCGGAAGCGAAACCGTAACTACTTCGCCCTTCTTCATCGAAATATCGTAGTAGTTCTCGATATACTCGCAGACGTCATCGAGGTCCGCCTTATTGACGGAGAAACTCATCGTGCAGTCTTCCCGCGCCGTAATCGTAACCGTATAGCCCTCATTGAGCGGCAGATACACTCTCTTGGCGCCGTCGGCCGTGACACCACTCAGCACGTAACCTTCGGTATCCTGCGTTTGGTCATCCTTGAACGCCGACACGATCACGCCCTGGCTGTCTTTCACAACAACATCCACCGGGCAGTTGATGTAAATCGTCCGATACGCATTCGGCACATAGTTTTTCTTATTGCCGACAGCATAGTTGCTGTCCTGGCTCTGCAGCCACGCCAGGCAGAGTTCAGGATAATGAGCCATGGGAATTGTCTCATAGCCGAATATTAACGAGAGAAGCTGGTCCGAAATCTCCTTCGATTTTACGGACTCCGCAACTGCTTCTACAATTACAGCAACTCCCTCTTTGAGTTTTTCCCGCTCACTTGATGTCAGCACTTGAGAGGTGTTAAGCCCGAAATCATTGAGATAGTCAAGAAGATTGTCATAAATTGTCTCAGCATTATCCGAAACGTCGGTACCGAAAGCCAGGCTGGCTGCCAGACAAAGAATCTGCCAATTGCCGCCGAGCGCTTTTTTGATGTCGAAATCATCATCGTGAAAATTCACCGTGGCAAATGCTCCGTTGCTGTTATAATACTCACGGAGTATCGCTTTCACACCCTCTTGAATCTTGTCATAATACGTGCTTCTTCCATTCAGATGGTGTGTGATTCTGTTCAACACGTTATTCAGGGCTTCACCCTGTTTTACCGAATAATCCGGCGTATAATTGTCATAATTATCATAGAGATTATACAATCCCTTAATTGTTGTAAGATCTCCGCTGTAACTTCTCACATGGAACAAATCAATTTTGGAAATCTTATCTGTCAGGACAGCGTTACTTGTCGGCCCGGCATAGTAATTCAACTGAATCCGGCGCATTTCCGCCAATCCCTTGAGATAATCGTATGCATTGGAAAACATTCCGTACCCGGGACAATCTCTGAAATCCAACTGCGAATTATCTATCTTGGAAGTCATCGCTCCGGAGAACCAATCATGCCAAAGCTTCTTCTGCCGCTCTCCGTTCGGATCGTCAAATGCATCTATCGCATTTTGGACAATTGCCCATCCCTCTCGACTTCGTGGACCACTGGTTCTGCTAAGCTCAGCCCTGAACACTTGTTTCGCGCACTCCACGATTCCGGCGAAGACCTCACTCTGATGGTTCTCATAGTCCGAAACAGACGCAATGGACTCATTGATTGTATCTCCTCCGATTGCGCTGTATGACGCCATCATCTTGGCTGCTTTGTTGTTGTAGTGAGCATCTGTCTTCATGCTCGGAATGACGTCCTCGGTCACTCCATACCGGGTGAACCTCCATTCTGACATTGCCACCTTCGGTACAAAATCGTTCGGATTTACAATGTTATGAATGTTGGTATACGACATCGCCGTAGCTGACGGAACGACCAAAGTGTTCAATCCTCTCGGCGTCTCAAAGCAATATGCGTAGATTCCGTCAGTGGTGAGCGAAACCTGACCGTTCGTTCCGATCTTCCTATCGTGAGAAATCTCTCCCGCAAGGAGGTTCACCGTAGCAGCGGCACGGCTGTAACCGGTCAACCAGATTTTTACGGTTCCTTTGAATGTACTTCCGAACTGATCAACATACCAGTTGAGATGACTGAGGGCCTCATTTTTCGCAAGTGTAAAGCCCTGATGATTCCCCGTCAATCCGACGTTGAAATTTCCTGCCCACTCATTGCCGTAACCGGCTCCTCTGGTCGCAAGCGCAAGCAAAGTGAACTCGCCATCGGCGGTCAGGATATCCTTTCGTCCGATGATCACGCCCATGGTGTCGACATTGGGCGTCTCCGTAAAATTATCGTTCGGAACTATGTCCTCGAATCCGCAAGCCAGAAGCAGATCCTTTGAATTCACAAACTGCTGTGCGCGACTGTGTTCGGACGACGCAAACGTTGCCATCGCCAGACACAACGACATCGTGGCCAGACTCGGGTTGTACTTCTTCGCGGAAGTCGCAAAATAATCATCCTCGAAGTAATAGTTTCCGGTATAGTCTCCGCCGTTGATGGAATTATACTTAAACGTTCCCGCTTTTCCGGAGACAATATCCTGCGCCATCTGACCGAACGTGAACACAAAGTCTTTCACGTCGTAGACCGGATAGTAGCATCCATCGCTTGAAATGTCGCGGAGCACGTTCTGGAACAACTGTGCCACATCCTTCACGGAATCCGGACACTGATCCATCATCTTCGTCATACCGATGCCGTAAATCTTGGTGCCGCCGGCTTTAATCTCTTCCGCACGCTGATATGCAGCATTGGAGTAATAGACAATTTTAACTCCGGTGTTAGAGTTCTGCCATCTGCCACCGGTATCATTTGTCGACCAGTGTCCGCTGGTTACGTAGTCACCCCCATCAACCATTCCCGGGGAAACCAGGATGAGCGATGTAACGGAACCCTCATTTGCCACACTGTCAAACTGCTCCTTGGCAAGAGTCAGCGCGGCGGTCATGTTCTTTCTGCCGCCGACGGATCCCAGGCTTTGAAGCTTCGACCTCACAGTCGCGTAATCGTTCGTAAAATCACAAACCTTTACAGCGCTGTCACCATACGAAATAATAGAAATATACACATCATCACTGGACGAGCTAAGTGAGCTGACAAACTTGGTCGCAGCCTCTTTCACCTCCGCCATCGGCGATGACGCCGAGTACAACAACGTCGTTTGAGTACTGTCGTAAAAATTCGACGCTCCCGACGTGTCCAAAACAAGCACGATGTGGCGCTTGACACCACTCGCTGCTTTCGCCTTCCACGGACCGATCACCGAAAGCACCATCGCCACACAGATTGCAACTGCCGCGATACGCTTTCCGAGATCGGTCACTCTGTTACGAATCGACACTTTCATTATTCAACCTCCTAAAACACAAACAAAATTCCCCCGAGTATCTCTTCATTTTCCGCTAAAAATGCCGCAGATAGAAAGAGCACATAAAGCACTGAGTCGAAGCTCTCGCCTTATGCGCTCTTTTTGCCGAAGAATAATCACCAATTATCAGTCCAGGCCTGTAACTTCACAGGGTGATAACCAGGTTGTCCTCCAAATGGCCGTAACGTTATCAGTAAACGTACCTGCCGTCAACAACCTTCTTTACGCCGGGGTAGCAGCTGGGAATCTGCGTAAGTCCCTGATACACGCCATCCTTGTAGCTGGGAACATAGTAGAAACCGCCGTTAACCTTCATCATTTCTTTCTGATTCATCGTCGTAAACATTTTTCATCTCTCCTTTAATAAGTTTTTGTTTGTTTTCAACGGCTTGCGCATAGCACGTTGAAACCTTGTCGTGATAATTTGTTAACAAACCCCAATCTCGCAGAAGGAAACCGTGAATCACCTGCTTTCTTCTGTAGGCTCATTATAACTGCACGTTCTTTTGAAAATCAATCACTTGTGGATGAACGACACTTTTTTTTGATGAACGACACCTTTTTGCGAAAAATGAGCCCTTTCCAACCTCCGTTTTCGCAAATAAGAGATGAGTTGTCCTCGCGGCAGCTCATCTCTTTCTTTACGTCTTTTTGTTGTCGCTCCGAACGGCTCCGTCACCGAAGCGTCCGCAGATACGCCTTGTGCTCCTCCGACACGCGGAAGCTCTCGATTGCCTTCTGGATCGCCTTTTTGTGCGTCCACGGCTCGAGCCTGTGCTCCTCAAGGTACACCACGGAAGCATCATACTGCTTCGCGAGGGCCGTCGCAAAATACCATGCGACCATCATCCTGAGATAGTAATCCTCCCCCTGCTTCTCCGCAACCCACGATAAAAACTCCGGCCGGAAATCCTCCCCCAGAAATTCATTCATCAGCATCCGCATCCCGAAGCGCGCCGTGTACACGTGCGAGGATGCGATCCACCTGCGAATGAGCGGAAGCAGTCTTTCGTGGTTCTTTGCGAACACCTTCGGGCTGGACTGATCGCACACCGGCCAGCAGTCGATGTAGGGCAGAAACCGCTCCACCGCCTCCACGCACCGGTCAAAATCCCTGATCATTGCGATCAAAAAGAAGTGGACCAGATTTTCCTCGTAAAATGCATGCGGCAGTGCCGCGAGAAACCTCTCCTCCTCAGCTGTTCCGTGCACCTGCTTCGCGATGGCGCGCATCGCCGGCGTCCGGACGCCTAAAATGGTGTCCGCGGAAATGTTCGGAACCAGCTTGCTCTGAAACTCCCGGTAGGCTTCGTCTCTTTGCGCCTCCAGAAGTTCGTACACTGTTTTCTCTGAAGCACCCATAGCCTCTCCCTCCTACTCTTCCGAAATCACCCCTACGCCGTTTCAGAAATCTCTCCTGTGCAGAACCGTCGGATCAATGTCCGCGACGGTGGCGGCACCGGCATATCGTATGTCTTGCCGAAAAATTCGCAATGCAGGTCGGCGACCGTCGAACCGATCAGCCGCTCCTCAATCAAAAGCGAGTCCATGTACTGCGCTGTTATCACATTGGCATCCGATACTCTCTGCGCTGCCATCCCTTCATCCTCCTTATTCTCCGGTTGTTGCTTGATCTCAGTCGCAACTGTGGAAACCGTTGTAGAGCGCTGCAAATGCACCGAACAAAACGCCGCCCACCGGCCATACAAGCCAGCAGATATCCCAGCGGTTTCCGAGGAAGCCCCACAGGAAGAAGACTGCCGTGATGCAGAGCCAGTACGCTCCCGCGATCGCCTCGAAAGCAGCGTCGCGCTGCTTCGCCGCCTTCGAGTGGCCGCTCTCCTGCAAAAGCACCGAGAAGCTGCCCTGAACAATACCGACGCGGACAAAACGCTGTACCGCAACGGCGATCAATGCCAGAAGGATGCAGGTGCATCCGAGAACCAGTGCCTCATTTTTCTCATCGATCAACGCCGCAGCGCATATCGCGATCACACCAAGCAGGATCATGACCACACCGAGGGTGATGTTCATGACGAAGGAAGGCTGATGCTTTTCCTTGCGGCTGCGAACCATTCCGTCGACGCCGTACTCCGTCTCAAAGACTTCCTTGCTGAGCCACTCCCATTTTGCGTGGGCGATGCCGGACGGAATGAAGAATATCAACGCGGCGGCGATCATCGCCAAAAGCGCAATCGCACCGACGGCCGCGGCTGCATTTTCCGTTGAGAACAAAACTCCTGCGCTCTGCAGCGCCAGACAGCCGATCAAAATGACCGGCGACGCTACGCAGAGTAAGACGCCGAAGGAGATCTTTCGCGAGAAACCGTTCGTCTCGTCGAGGTACTCGTTTGCTTCCTCCATCGATACCCTGCGCGTGTACACCTCCGTGTACTCCGCATCCGTGGTCACGCGCACACCTTCCTCATCCTTCAGAAGATAATCGGTACTGACACCGAAGATCTTACTCATCTCCAGAATCCTCTGAAGATCCGGCACGGACTGTGCGCTCTCCCACTTGCTCACCGACTGGCGCGACACGCCGAGGCGGTCCGCAAGCTCTTCCTGAGACCATCCGTTTTTCTTTCTTTCATCAATAATCTTATCCGCAAGAATCATGTTGATTCCCTCCTTGAGTTTAGTTTTGACCGAAGCGCTTTGTCTTGGCCAAACCATATCAGAATTTGCGGTTACCTTCCATAAAGCGCGCTTGGAAATCTGTCAACCGGCAGTTGCACATGCCGTAACTACAGGCCTTTTCAGCGATTTTTACTCCCAGTGTACCTTCGTAAACGCTCCCGGTATCAGAAGCACCTCCGCCGTCGTTCCGCCGCCGAAGCGGAAGTCCTCCCAGCGTTTCACTTCACGGGAAGGATAGCGTTCTCCGGTCAGATCGTTGACCAGAACGGCGCCCTGTGTCTCCGTGTACAGGCTCACGCGCTCCGGCCGTAGATCGCTCTTCACATAGCGGTACAACAGTATTCTACTGCTGTCGTACGCAAACATGGAGAAGTTGCGTCCCGAGGCATACTCGCCGCCGGCAAGCACGCGCTTTACGACATCGACGGCTGCCTTCGGCATTTCGTACAATCCGCTGTCCCCATCCGGGATCGCGGCGATATAGAGCCGCCCTTTGCCGTACGAACGGCGAAGCAATAAGGCACTGTGCGTGTCCCCGTCGCCACCGTTAAGAAGCGACCAGGAATCGTTGTTGCCGTGCACGATCTCCGGGAAGAACAACGTTTTTCTGTGTTCGGCGAATCCCGCGAAATCCCCAGTCACCTGATATCGCGTCACCGGGATGCTCCGGCCCGAAAGCCTTGCCTCCGATAGTCCCGCCGCACGAAGTGCTTCCTCTGCGCCGCGGAAAAAGCCGGTGGTGATCACCGCATTGCCGCCATTGCGCACATAGTTTTCCAGCTTCTCTACGACATCTCCGTCCGCCAGCGCACTCTCCGTCAAAAGCACGCTCTTCGCTCCTTCCGGGAAGAAGGGCGTCGGCTCGACGGGCAGTCCGAGCATGCCCAGCCGCATCTCCAGGTGGTTTTCCCCGCTGGATGCAAAGGGCACGTACACCGGCACTCCGCAGGGCCTGCCGATCCCGTCCAGCAATCGATCGATCTTCCCCAACTGCAGCCCCATAGGCGCAAGCATCGGATTGTCGATCAGATCGCTCCACTGAAAATGCATCAGCTCCTTCGCCCCGGCAAACGCCGTCAGATACGCCTGCTCCAGATACCGGTCGACGGACCAGCAGGCGTAGGTGTCAAACCACCCGCCGCCGTTTCGGCCCGGCCATGCATTTTCCATATACCGGACGAGGGCATAGCTCAAATACTCCGGCAAATGCTGGTCCGTGTACTGCGGGCTTCGCGTCTCCGTCCCCGTGTAGGTCCCGTCGAAGATGTCCCGCTGCACCTCGGGCACGTACCCCGTAAAATGGTACGACTCCCGCCAGTTCGGATACTTGATGATCATCCGCACCTTCGGATTCACGGCCTTCGCCGGCTTCACCACAAGCTCCTCGGACACCTCGCGCATCAGCTCGCGCCGGAACGTCACCCAGTCGCGGTCGCCCTTTGCGCGGATGCACCGCTCGCAGGTACAGTTTGTAAAATAAAAATCGTCGAGAATGATCTCATCGAACAACTCCGCCGTATATGCGGAAATCTCCCTAAGGCGTGCGCGCATCGCGGGGTCGGTGTAGCAGAATGTCGAGAACAGCCGCTGCTTTCCGCCCTCGGCGCCCTCGAAATCATCGATGGTGGTGGTGATACCGCCCGAGACGGTTACGCCCTTACCCTCCAGATAATCCTTGATCATGCGAAGCTGTGGCTCCGCCACATCGATGCCGTTTCGGTGCGTCTCCAGATACACCTTGTCAAGGCCGATGTAGCGCTCGATCCACTCGTGATCGTACGCAAGCTTCTCCGGCGTCAGCCGCGCAGCGACCTCCGCGGGAATGTAAACCACTGTCCGAAAGTTTTTGTAGTGTCCCATACCATGTCTCCTCCGTGTCAGATCGCAATTCCGACCTTTTCCGCTGCCGCGGCAATCGCCCCGTAGGCCGCAGCATACTCCTCAAAGGTCTCCATGTGCTCTAAAAGCACCGGCGCATCCGCCGGCAAATGCCGCTCAATGCCTCGAAGCACCTTCGTAAAGTCGAGCTCCCCTTCGCCCGGCGCATCAAAGCGCCCTCAGGAAAAGAATAGGGGACTCTTCGCCGAAAGTCCATAGACAAAGTTCCCCTGTAAATGTCACATGATTTCCGTTTTCGAAAGCGGCCTGCCGTCCAGCACAACCGAGACGAGCCGGTCGTCCTTCGTGTACACAAGCTTCAGCGAGAAGAACGGCGCGTCCGCGGCCAGCAGCCGGAAGAACACCTTGTCGCCCTCCCAGATCGGCAGCTCACACACCTTGTCGATGTCGACCCACACCAGGTCGCCCTCGTCGCATTCGCAGGGCTCACCCTCCCACGCGTCCGCGGTGTATAGATGCATATATTCCACCACGTCGTCGCCGTACACAAACGTCACGATCCCGCGGGCCCGGTACGACGTGAGCGTCAGTCCGGTCTCCTCCGAGACCTCGCGCAGCAGGCACTCGTCGGGGCTCTCGCCGTGCGCAAAATGCCCCCCGACGCCGATGTATTTGTCGCGGTTGATGTCCGCTTCCTTCTTCACGCGGTGCAGCATGAGATACTGCCCGTCCCGCTCCAGATAGCACAATGTCGTCAACTCCGGACTCATACTTCCTCCTCCGGCTCCGCGTTCTTCTCCCCGCCGGTCTTCGCCGTGTCGATGCTCTTGCCGAACACCACAAACCGTTGATACAAAAACTCCGTGACCAGGTTCGTTCCCATGGCAAGCCCGTCCGCCAGCGCCGGCGGCCAGCCGCACTTCGTTGTCAGCATCTTAACGCCCCAGGTTGACAGCGGCGCAAACACCGCATAGTAGGCGGCGACCTTCAACATGGCGACGGGCACATTTGCCGCGGACTGGAACGTGAACTTCCGGTTCAGCGTAAAATTCCACAGCACCGAGAGCACCAGTCCCACCAGATAGCACGCCCAGCTGGGCAGCGCCGTGAAGGTCTCCAGAAGGAAAATGGTGCCGGCCTCAATGGCTCCCGCACTGGCCGAGAACAGCGCGAATTTTACCGCGCGAAGGGCTTCCTTTCTGCCCTGTCCCGGATCTTTCGTCACACTCTGTTCCGGGGTCTCACTTATCCCTTGTTCCGAGGTCTTATGCATAGTCATCCTCCGGGGCTCCCGCTGCATTTTCCGACGAGACGATGTCCGCATATCCGCAGCCCACCGTCTTCACCAGGTCTGCGGGCGTCAGCTCGATCTGGTAGCCGACCTTCCCCGCGCTCACGAAGATCTTCGCAAGGTCCTTTGCACTCTCGTGGACAAACGTGGGAAACGCCTTCTTCATTCCGATGGGCGAGCAGCCGCCGTGGACATATCCCGTGAGGGGCAACAGTTCCTTTTGCTTGATCATCGCCACCGCCTTTTCGCCCGCTGCCGAGGCCGCCTTCTTTAAGTCAAGCGCGCCCTGCACCGGAACAACGAACACGTAGTACCGCCCCGACTTGCCCTGCGTCACCAGAGTCTTGAAGACACACTCCGGATCCTCCCCGAGTATCCCCGCGATCTGCACGCCGGTCATCGTCGGATCCGGCTCATAGGAATGGCTTGCGTACGCAACCTTCTTCGCGTCCAGAACGCGCATCACATTGGTTTTTTCTTCCTTCTTCAAGTGCTTTTATCCCTTCCTCAATCTGTGAAAATACACCCGCGCCGAAACCCGCGATATGTTTATGGCACAATACAGCAGAACAAACTGCACGTAAAGAAAGCAAAGCATCGCGATCTCAGGTGCCGAGGTCATGCCCTGCGTCACCCAGTAATATCCGAGCCCGACCGCTGCCGCAAGAAATACTCCGCCGCAGAGGATCCACGCAAACCAGTCGAGAAATGACGGCCGGAAGCGGAATTTTCCGCATTTGTTCTTTACGAAGCGATACCCCATGTATCCGCCGGCACCGCCCTTTATGAAATAGGGGGCATAGACGATGACCCGCTCAGGTCTTTCGCCCCGTTTGCCGGGAACCGCATAGGGCGGATTTTTCTGCAGGAATCTGCGGAGGAGAAGAACTCCCAGCAGGTCCGCGATCAGCAGCGGAACAACGGCCTTGACCAACTCTTTCATGCGCCCCCCTCCTGTGTTTCCCTTACACCCTGTGTCTTATTTTCCGAAGAGCTCGTTCCACAGCTGCTCGTGCTGGCGGCTGAAAAATTCAGGCTTCTCGTTCTTCGCAAAATACCGAAGCTCCAGCGTCTCATTTTCGTCGCAGCGCAACTCGCCGCCTGTTGCCTTTAGTTCGTACACGATCATGATGCTGTGCGCCTTGTCCCCGTTGGGGTACACCAGGTCGGTGTCCGTGTAGATATTGATCAAACGACCGACCGTTACGTCAAGTCCGGTCTCCTCCTTCGCCTCGCGGGCCGCCGTCATTTCGGGCGTCTCCCCGAGCTCGATGGCGCCGCCGGGAAAACCCCAGAGGTTGCTGTCGCCGCGTCTTTGCAGCAGCACCTCGCCTTTATCGTTGAAAATGCAGCCTCCTGCATAGGTCAGAATGACCTTCTCATTTCCTACTTTTCCCCGGATCCACCGGATGTAGTTCTTTGTCTCGTCCATAATTACTCCTTAATTGTATTCTCCCCCCCACGGGGATTCCACCGGGGATTTCCACGGTAACTGGCAGGCTCAGACTTCCGCCAGCATTTTCTCCGGGTCCTCCGCGGCCTTCACCTTGTCGTTGGCGCGGATGATGATGCCGTTCTCATCGATCAGATAAGTGGTCCGCACAACGCCCATGGAGACTTTACCGTAGTTCTTCTTCTCCTTCCAGACATCGTACGCTTCAAGCACTTTGCGCTCCGGGTCTGAGAGAAGCGTGAACGCAAGGCTGAATTTTTCTTCGAATTTCTTGTGCGATTCCACGCTGTCCTTGCTGACGCCGAGAACCTCCACGCCCTTCTCCGAAAAATGAGGATACCGCTCCGAGAACCCGCAGGCCTGCTTCGTACAGCCCGACGTGTTGTCCTTGGGATAAAAATACAAAATGACCTTCTTCCCGCGGTAATCCGCAAGCGAATGCATGGTTCCGTTCTGGTCCGGCAGCGTAAAGTCCGGTGCCTTGGTTCCGACTTCCAACATGGATTTCAGCCTCCCTCAAACTCATTTTCCGACATTGTCATTCGGACATAGCGATTGTGAACTCCGCGCTCAGCTCATATTTCAATGGCTGACCGCCGGGCGTCCGCCGCTCAGTGTCCACCAACTCCTTTACAATCCGGTACGTCCCCGGCGACAACCTGCCGTACAGCCACTCCCAGTCGACGTCCATCGTGCGTTCCGTCCCTTCCGTAAGCAGATATCCGACCAGGTTAAAGCCATAATCCTCCCTGATTACCGGCACTTCCGCCCAGTCCTCTCCGACGCGTTGCTCCAGTCGGAAACTGTCCCCGAAAAGAACCTCGTTTCGTTTCTCATGCAGATTGAAGTGAACCGTCAACCCGCCGGGCGTGACATTGTCGACCGTCATCGACGCCCGTAAGGTATCGCTCGCAGATCCGTTCAGGGAACCGACCTCCGAAACCGGGGCGACCGTTTGATTGTCCGCATCTTTGCTGCCGCATCCGCAGAGCAAAATACACCCCGCAAGCGCCAGCAAAGCCGCCGCAGTCATCACACGAATTTTCATGGTAACCCTCACTTTCTGCTCCCGCAAGAAGCCGAAAACTAAACAATCGACGCTCTCTTCCAGTCGGTCACGTCCGTGCCGAGCTTTTCGTAGATCTCCGCCACGGATTCGTGAGACTTGAGAGTCTTGAGCTCCGCGTCCGTCATGCCGACGAGCTCGCGGAATTCGACGCGGCCGTTGAAGGTCTCCAGAGTCTCCACGGTAGGGTCCTTGACCACGATAAAGCCCGTGAGCAGCGACTGCTGCTTCGAGTCCATGCCCGCGGTCTGGCCGGTGTGGATGAACTCGTTCGGGAAGAAGCACTCATTTTTCGTGAACGTGATTCTGGCGACCGCCTGCAGGATTCCACAGACGTTGCGAATCTCGGCCTCAGGGTCCTCGAGCCCTTCCTTCTTAAGCTTCAAGGTCATCTCGTAGCCGTAGCCGCTCAGCTCGGTGTTTCGGCTCTGCTTGTCGTAGAGCTCGGTCAGGCCGAACGTGACAAAGTGATAGAAATCACCGCCGTCGTAGATGCTGATGCCGTCCAGCGGATCGTTGCCGCCGAACACCCAGTTGACCAGCGTTCCGTAGTGCTTCGGCTCGGTCTGCCCCGGATAAACCCGAAGAAACTCTGCCTCGATGGCGTCCCAGCCAACCGTACCGGGTTCCTTCTCGGTCTCGGGCGGAAGCTCCACCGACACCGGCTGCTCCGTCTTCTTCTTTTTCTTGAATCTGTCAAACAATCCCATTTTCCTTTCCTCCTTACTCTTGTTTCCGTTGCTGCTTTTTCCGCACTGTTTCCGTTGTTTTTTTCTCTGTTCTCACTGTTGTTCCGCAAGGCCGATCTCCGCGTAGATCCGCTCGATCAGCGGCGACTTGTAAGCGATGTAACCGTCGATGTCGTAGGGGTATCGCGCAGCCGCCTCCTCCTTGATGCGGCTGTATTCTTTGACCGCATCGGGGTTGGTCCGCAGATAGTCGCGAAAGGCAAGGTGCCTTCGCAACTCCGGGGAATCCTCGGTGCAGACGTACAGATGGTGGTTTCGCAAATGCTCTTTCCCATCGTATTTAAACGCCTCACGCCCGACGATCCCGAGGTTTCCCTCGTGCCGGTACCCGACGGTCCCCAGTGCGGCGACCACCTTATCAAACACCGCATAGTCCCGGATCACGACGTCAATGTCAATGATCGGCTTCGCCGACAGCCCCGGCACGGATGTGCTCCCGACATGCTCGATGCGCAATGCCAGTTTGCCGAGCGCTTCCGCCAATTCGTCCCGGATCTTCGCAAAATCCAGCCTCCATGCCGCATCATACGGCAGAACAACCACATGTTTTGCTCCCATATGCTCCCCCGTTTTTGCTTCGTTCTATGCCTGTTTCGCGCCGCGCTCCAAAAGGCAGACCGTCTCGCAGTGACGCGTGTACGGGAACATGTCCACCGGCTGGATCGCCCGGACCGCCCAGCCCTTCTTCACAAAGAGCTTGAGATCCCGCGCAAGGGTCTCCGGATCGCAGGAGACGTAGACAACCCGCGCCGGCTTGAGGGTATTTACCGCCGCGATAAACTCCGGCGTACTGCCGCTTCTGGGCGGATCCAGGATGACCACGTCGGCCGACTCGCCCTCCGCCGCAAGGCGCATCATATACTCGCCGGCGTCCTCGTTGCGGAAGCGGATGTTCGTGATCCCGTTTGCCTTTGCATTGGCAACGGCGTCGCGCACCGCATCGCGGTTTAACTCCACGCCGATGACCTCACCGGCCTTCGCCGCCGCGCACATGCCGATGGTTCCGATACCGCAGTACGCATCGATCACCCGCTCCTTCCCGGTCAGCCCGGCGTAAGCGATCGCCTTTTGATATAACACCTCCGTCTGCTCCGGATGGATCTGGTAAAACGAAGACGGCGAGATGCGGAAGCGAAGCCCGCACAACACGTCCTCGATGTAGCCCCTGCCGTACAGAACGATATTCCGCTCCCCGAGCACCATGCTGGTATCGCGGTCGTTGATGTTCAAAACCACCGTGGAGACCTCCGGGTGCCGTCTGCGGAGTTCCTTCGTAAAATTGTTTTTCGACGGGAAGATCGGGTCCGTCACAACTAAAACGACCATGACCTCGCCCGTGGTGCGACCCACTCGGATCAGCGCGTGCCGCAACATTCCCGTGCCGCGGTCCTCATCGTAAACGCGAACCTTGAAGGATTTTGCCAGCTCGCACAGCGTCTTTAAAATAGCGCCTGCGCCCGCATCCTCGATCATGCAGCCGCTGACCGGAACGATGCGATGGCTCTTCTCCTCATAGATTCCCGTGAAGATATTTCCCTTTTTGTCGCGCCCGAATACCCCGTGCACCTTGTTGCGGTAATGCGTCGGGTGCTCTGCCCCGAGGATCGGCTCCACCCGGCAGAACGAATCCAGAAGGATCCTCTCCGCCTTCTGCTTCTTCTGCAGCTGCTCCCCGTAAGGCACGCTCTGGTAGTCACAGCCGCCGCACTTCTTAGCAAAGGGGCAGGCCGCGGGCGTCTGTTGCTTCGGAGCCTCCGCGGGCTTCTCATCAAGAAGGAATCTGCGCATGGCAGCTTCCAGCGCATCGCCGCCCTCCTCGTTGTTCCCGAGCCACGTGATCACAAGGCTTTTATCGGAAAATGCAAAGCATCGCTGGCCCAGTTTTCCGCTGATGCGGTTCCCGCTTCCGAAGCGCCACAGAAAATATCCGTAGCCGCCCTCGCGGCACGGCGTCAGCGCTGCCTTCATGCGGCGGACATACGCTGCGGAGACGAGCTGTGTTCCCTCCCAGGCCCCGTCCGCGGCGATCAGCAGGCCGAAGCGGCTCAGCTCCTCCACCGTGAGCTCCATGCCCGTAGCGCCGTAGAAATAGCCGTCCGGGCACCTCTGGCAGGTTGCGCCCTCGATGTGCAAAGGCGTCAGGAGATTTTCGGTGATGAATGTAAAGGCATCCCCGCTGACGGCCTCCGCCAGGGCAACGCCCACGAGGTACGCCGGAATGTTGCTGTATGCAAAGGTCTTCTTCCGCGGCTCCGGAATCGGGCAGGCAAGCGCAAAGCGAAGCCAGCTCTCCCCCTCCGCGCGGAAGGGGAATCCCTCCACCGACATGGTCATCAGCCGGTGGATCGTGAAGGTTCGGAACGTCTCCTCCTGCTCTGCGGGCATCTCCTTTACGAATTTGTCCGGAATATAGTCAAGGACTGACCGACCGACGTCGATCAGCCCCCGATCTGCTGCAATACCGACGGCAAGCGCCAGAATCGATTTCGTCGCCGAATAAAGCGGATACCGCTTCTTGTTCGTGTCGCCGAAACTGTGGACCAATGTCCCGTCGCGGTGCACCGTGGCGCCGTAAACCGTGTGTTTTCCTGCCTCGATCTCGTTTACAAATGCAGTAAAATCCATGCTGTCTTTCCTCTTGTCAACCGCTGCTATTCCGTCTCCGAAGTCTTCGCGTTGACAACCGTATTCTGCGTCACCAGGTAGGCCGCAACCTTCTCCAGCAAAAGCTCGTCGCGGATCTGCTCCAGATCCACCTCCCTGGCAAACTGTGTCTCATCGATGTAGCCGTACGCCTCCATCAGATAAGGCATCACCCGGTCAAGCTCCTCGTCCGAGAAAGTGATCTTTTCTTTCTCCGCAATCGCGTGCAACACCGCGCTGATCTCAAGCTCCTCCCGCGTGGTACGCTCGACTTTGGAGCGGAACTCCTCCTCGGTCATGTTGTATTTTTCGCGGAGATATGTCGCCATATCCTGCTCCAGATACTCCGCCTCCGCGGTGAACACCTTCATGGCGTCCTCCACGGCCTTTTCCAGCTCCTTATCGAACTTCCGGCCGAACCGCGTCTTCGCTGCGACCGCTTCGGCCACCGCGTCCTCCGCTTCCTTCCCGCCGGCGTCCACCGTGAGACCGCGGTATTTGCCGAGCCGGGTCACCAGGTGGGAATTCGAGTAATCCCGGTACAGCACCGCAAAGACCGCTCCGAGAACGATGATCAACACCGTTCCCCCGATCAACAGCCATTTTCGTATTGCCGGCTTTTTCATGAAGCGCAATACCTCCCGCACACACATGTACTCCGCAGCCTACTCCTGACGGAGCAGCGCCACGATATTTTCCTTGGTCGGCGGCTGGGAGCCCTCCGACATGCAGGCCGCCGCGGACACCGCCATGGCGTAGCGGATGATGTCGCGGAAATGAAGGCCCGAATCCAGGCAGTAAGCGATGGCTGCCGTCATGGCATCGCCCGCGCCTACCGGGGATTTGACTTCGATCTTCTTCGCGGGCACATGGACAGTCTCCACACCGTCGCAAAATACAGCTCCGTCTCCGCCCAGGGAAACGGCAACGAACTTCGGTCCCTTGGAGAAGAGATCCATCGCCTTCTCCTTCACCCAGGCGATCATCGCGTCGCGGCTCACAAACTTGCTGCGCACGCCGTAGAGGCCCATCAGCTCCGCAAGATTCGGCTTGATGTAATCCGGCGGCGCCTCCAGACCGCGGCGCAAAAGCGCTCCGCTGGTATCCAGAAAGACCTTGCAGCCGCATTGATGCAGCATGTCGGCCATCTTCTTGTAGGTGTCCTCGGGAACGCCCGTCGGGGCACTTCCGCTTAAGACGAACAAACTTCCCGCCTTCGCGTGGAATTTGATCCGGTCGTAGAGCTGCTTGAGCTCGTCCGCCGAGATGTTCGGGCCGGGCTCGTCGAAGGCGGTCATGCCGAAGGCGCTGCGCACCTTAAGGTTACATCTGGTCTCGCCTTCCACCGTGATAAAGTCGGACATGATCATCTGCTTCTGCAGCTGACGGTTAATATCCTCGCCCATGTTGCCGCCGATGAAGCCGCAGGCCATATTCGGTTTATTCAACACGCGGAGCGTCTTGGAAACGTTGATTCCCTTTCCGCCCGCATCCACGCGTATATTTTTCAATCGGTTTACACCCCCGACCACAAAATCATCCACCTCCGCCGTCTTGTCGATGGCGGGGTTCATGGTCACCGTAACAATCATTTCGTCTCCTCTCCCTCCGGTCTGCCTCCGAACGTATACTCCACATATTCGGGCAATTCCGTCTTCCGGAACAGATAATCCCGGTACTCCTCGATCGCAGCGCCCGCGGCCGGAACCGCCTCGTCAAATGCAGCCTGAAGCTCGCGGATCACCGGCTCAGCGCTCTCGCTCGGCGTGTACGACAGCAAAAGGCTCGCAACCATGTCATCCTTGTTCGCGACATCGCAGACCTTGCAGACAACTCTGCGCAGCACCGGATTCGCGGTTCTCGTCAGATGCAGCGAAGCCTTCATGCCGATGAGGCAGGACATGATCTCGTCCGCGCTCACCCCGAGATAAAACGGCGCGATCACCTCCGCGCACTCGCGGTATACCGCGATATGCCCCGCCGCCTTGAAGGTCATCGGATTCTTGCCGTCCCGCTTCATGAGATAGCGCTCGTATTCCATCTCAAGCTTCCCGTGCGTCACCCCGATGTCACCCTTGCGTCCGTTCACGATGGGATGGCAGTACGCATCCAGGAACAGGTGGCACAAAACGCCGTAGTAATAAACCAGCGCGCGGTCGTCCTCGGAGTTGCGGATCACCATGGAGGCGTTTGCGTAGAACTCCGCAAACTGCGTGTGGTGAAGCTTATGTCCGAATTTGGAAACCGAGGATTCCACACCGAAATGGTGATAGAACAGCAGGTCCGGTCCGTGCAGCCCGATGAGATAATACGGCAAATGCTCCCGGATCAGGCGCCTGGTGTCCGGCGACAATTTTTTGAAAACGTCGATTCCGAACCGACGATGAGCATAACACGACGGCATATCAACACTCTCCTTTATCCCCACGGAAGTCCGTAAAAGACTCCGGTATATTCGCCATAACAGTATAGCATAGTTGGCGCGCATGTGCAATGAAAAGCCCGATTTCAGGCGGAAAAATCCGCCCCCGGGCGCCGAAAAAGCACCCCCGTCCCTTCGCAGGGCGGGAGTGCTTCCGTAAAGCAGTCTCATTTTCCGCGGAAAATTCCTTCCGCGCATTATCAAAACCGTTCTCAACCGGCAGTCAGCGAGTTGAAATACGCTGCCACAAACACCGCGGGAGAATTCCAGTAGATCGCGATCTCGTTCATGTCCGCAAAGTCGGTCTCGTCGATGAAATGCTTGGCCGCAGGCGTGTCGCCCAGGCGGTCGCGAACCGTCGGATAATTCATCTTGTTGTTCGGACCTCCCGAGATCAGGCCGGGCACCGGCGCGTCGATGCCGTCCGCTGCCGAAGGCCGGTGGTGCGGGAACATCACCCGCCGCTCGCCGTAGCCGGTGACGAAGGAAATGTCCAGGGCGTTGCGTCCGAGGGCGTAGTCAAGCTGCCCCAGAGCTGCCGCTTTCATGTCCTCGCGGCCCGTTAAGAGCGCGTTCATGATCATCGCCATGCCGTTGCTCATGGCCGTCAGGATACTTCCCCATTCGTATCTGGTCGCCGGGATCGCGGTCCCGTAGCCCGAGGCCTTCGCAACCGAAAGCGCCCATTCGCTTCTGCGCAGGAATGCCTGCTTAAGATCGTCGTACAAAAGCTCGCCGCCCTTCTCTCCGAGGTCGAAGAGGCAGCACAGTGCGCCGAGTCCCGAGACGTCCGTCCAGCCGAACTGGGTGATCTTTCGAACCTCGCGGTAGAAGCCCTCCGCAGCCTCGCGGTACGCCTCCTCTCCCGTCGCCGCATACAGCTCGCACGCGGCCCAGAAGCGCTCGTCGTGATCCTCGCCGTCGCCGTAGAAGCCGGTCTGCAGGCCCATCGGATTGCGGTAGGGCCGTCTCTCCGGATGCGCGGCCAGCCACTCCCAACCGAACTTTGCCGACGCAAGACACCGGTCCGCAAACGCCTCGTCATAGGCGCGGTACACTCGGGACGCCAGCGCCAGCGCCGCAACCGCGTCCCCGGTGGAACAGCGCGAGATCGGCGAGAGGTACTCCGGCATCGTGTCGTCCTCCGGCATGATAAAGGGCGCAAACTTCTCCGTCGTCAGCTTGTGGTAAAACGCTCCGTCCGCCCGCTGCATCTGCAGCATCCAATCAAGCTCGAAGCGCGTCTCGTTCAAAATGTCCGGCACGCCGTTTCCGGTCTCGGGAATGTTCAGGTCGTCGCTGCAGCCCGCAGGGAACAGCTTCCAGGCGTACAGAAGATGGCCCACCGTAACCGCGCCGGGACCGACGTATTTGCCGTAGTCGCCGGCGTCATGCCAGCCGCCCTTGATCCTGCGGGGCGCGGGCGCCTCGCCGTAAGGCTCCTCCGGCGGAGTCTCAAGCATCTTAAGAAAATGCGGCGGGATCTTCGCCTTCATATCCTCCGGGATCGGCGGATCGGGCTTTCTCCACTCTTCAACAAGCCCGGTGTGGCACGCCGGATGCTTGTAAACCCCCGCGTGCTCCTCGAGAAGCTCATCGCACCGCTGAAAATAAAGCCCCTTGATCAGCGCGTTCGTCACATCCTTCCACGGCTGCTCCGAGACGGTGATCATGCGGCTCTCGCCGCCGCCCGTTACAGTGTACCGGCCGGGTGCAAGCTCCCCGAGATCAAGAAGCGCCACCGTGTCACCGGACGCTTCGTCCGCCTTGGGCGTAACGCCCGAAAACTCCTTCACCGCCGTGCCGTCCTCCGCCGTGAGGACATAGTCCCCCGCAGCGGTCACCGCCACCTGCTTCGGAAGCGCTGTGGCGTAGCCAATCTGGTTTACGCGGATCACCGGCAGCGGTCCCCCCGTCACCGGATCCTGCCAGGCAAGAGGCTTCGCGCCGTCTGCGGTGCAGGCTGCATTTTCCGCGTTAGCATTGGTCAAACTCATGTTGGTAACCCCCCTGGTGTATCATTTTTCGCCGCACGGGCACATAGAAATCACAGCATCATGCGATAGATCTCCGCACACTGGTCCGCCGAAAGCGACAGGAAACCATGGATGCTTCCGCTGCCGCCGTCGCCGTAGCAGAGCACTTCCGTAAGTTTCGGAATGTCCGCCTCGCTGCCGCCGAGCTCGCCGATGGTACGCGGCATGCCGAGAGACGTGAGGAAGCTGCGAAGAGCCTCGATGCCGGCCTTCGCCGTCGCCTCGGGATTCGCAAAATCCATCGGGCATCCCCACACGCGGTTCGCCACCTGCGCAAAGCGCATCACCGCATGCGGAAGCTCATACGTAAACACTGCCGGCATCGCCACGGCCAGTCCCGCGCCGTGGGCACAGTCGTACAATGCCGAGAGCTCATGCTCCATCATGTGGCTGATCCAGTCCTGGCTCCGGCCGACGCCGCAGGAATTGTTGTGCGCCATGGTGCCCGCCCACATAATGTTGGCGCGGGCTTCGTAGTTGTCCGGATTCTCGATGACACGCGGTCCCTCGTGGATCAGCGTCATCATCAATGCCTCGATCATGCGGTCGGTCACCTCGACCTCCGCCGTGTTCGTCATATAACGCTCATACAGATGCGCCATGATATCCGTGATGCCGGCCGCCGTCTGATACGGCGGAAGAGTCTGGGTGAGCGCGGGATTCAGGATACTGAACTTCGGCCGGAGCGCATTGCTGCCGGTTCCGCGTTTGAACATTCCCTCTTCCTTCGTGATGACGCTGTCACCGCTGCCCTCGCTGCCGGCCGCCGCGATCGTCAGCACCGTTCCCACCGGAAGCGCCTTCTTCACAAAGGCCTTTCCGCAGTAGAAATCCCAGAAATCACCGTCGTACAGCGTGCCCGCCGCGATGGCCTTCGACGAGTCGATGGTGCTGCCGCCGCCCACGGCCAGAATAAAGTCGACTCCCTCTCTGCGGCAGAGGTCGATGCCCTCATACACCAGGCCGCTTCGCGGATTCGGCTTCACGCCGCCTAAAGCCACGTACGGGATGCCCTCCTTCACAAGGGACGCCTCCACGCGATCCAGAAGTCCCGACCGCACCACGCTGCCGCCGCCGTAATGGATCAAAACCTTCGTGCCGCCGAAGCTCTTCACAAGCTCTCCCGCACGGTTCTCCTGATCCTTACCGAACGCAAAGTACGTCGGAGAGTAAAAATCAAAGTTTTGCATTTGTTACCTCTTTCTTCCGGCCGCGCCGGACTGCACTTGAACATCCCACGGGTTGTCTGACGGAATCCGCTCGTCGGCATCCTCAGGGAATTCGAACGCCCGTATAACCCGGGGCGCTTTCCACCCAGTTCTTTCGGGAATCCCGCATTCCTTTTCTCGCTCACAGCCTCAGGGAATCTAGGCGTGCGCGGCGGTCTCATAATCAAGGGCGTTTCTGCGGGGCTCGCTTCGCTCGAACAGTCCTCGAAACGCCCTAATCGCCCTTGCGCGCGCCAAGATAGCCCTCCCGAAGCCCAGCTTCGGGAGTCAGATGCTCGCTTGAAAAGGAATGCGGGCTTCCCTGAAACAATCCGCCTACAAACGCCCCGTGTTATTCACGGGCGCTTAGCTTCCCTGTGCCTCCTCGCGGATTCGTCAGCCCCCGTGGTATTTCAACCATCCGGCCATCCGCAAGAAAGCGAACAAAAGAACAATTAACACTTTTTACTGCCCGACACACCCGCGGCTAACACCCCTGAGTTTCTGGTTCTTGCATCGCTCCTCCACCACGCCTCCGCCCGCGACCCGCGCCAAGCGGAGTTCGCCGCCCCTACGCGACGTCGGGGGCGTACTTCGACCGGGCGCATCTGCCGCGTCATTCGCAGAAGCACGAACACGTCTGCGAGGATGCATATGACTCTCGAAGGCGACGCCTTCGAGAGGGCTATCTTGGCGTGCGCAAGAGCGATTAGGGCGTTTCGAGGACTGTTCGAGCGCAGCGAGCCCCGCAGAAACGCCCTCGAATATGAGGTCGCTGCGCACGCCTAGATTCCCTGAATCTGCTGACGAGCAGACGTGTTCGCGACTTCTGCGTTGGCTCTGGGAAAGCGCCCGGTCGCCCCCACCCCCCTACATCGCGTAGGGGCTGTCAAACTCCGCTTCGCACTTGCGGACGGCGGCGTCGAGCGTCATGCCTGTAAAGGACTGCGCCCCCAGATGCCGGCCCGACTTTTTGTCGTCGGCGAAGACGCCCACAACGATGCCCGGGATCGTGCTCTCCGGCGCGTTGGGTGCGCCGGGACCGCCCAGGTCCGTACGGCACCAGCCGGGATCCGCGAGGTTGATCATCACGTCGGTTCCCTGAACGGTGGAACCGAGGTCGACGGTAATCTTGTCGAGCGCTGCCTTGCTGGCCGAGTAGCCGGCCTGGCACACGTCGAGGGCGATGCCGCTTGTGGTGTTGACGATGCGCCCCGTGCCGCGCTCGATCATTTTCGGCATGAAGTGATAGCAGATCATGGCCGGAGCGATGGTGTTGACCGCGAAGCTCACCGTGTAATCCTCCACCGGCGTCGCAAAATAATTCTTGCGGTATGCGATCTGCAGTCCCGCATTATTGAGAACGATGTCCACCGGGACTTCGAGCCCGTCGATTTCCTCACACATGCGGCGCACGGCCTCGGGATCGCCGAGATCCGCCTCCACCGCGTAGGCCTGTACCCCGTATGCCTTCACCTCGCGAAGCACCTTCTCCGTGTGCTCGAGGCTTCTGCTGTGCAAGATCAGGTTGCACCCCTGGCGCGCCATAAATTGCGCCGTCAGAAATCCGATACCGCGTGCGGCGCCCGTGATCAGCGCCCATTTTCCTTTGACGTTGTACATAGTAAACCCTTCCCTTCCTGATATTGTACACCAAAACGGTCGCAAAAGATACCGCAAATCGCACTTCTTTCTGCCCTCCGCCGCTTACGTACGCACTCACAGTATAACTCTTTTACTTGATTTTCAATGGATTTAGGAATACACTTTATGTTGAATGTTTTCTTCGGAAAAGTCTCCGGAAAAAACTTTCGAAAATCTTGCCATAAATCCGCGCCGCTTCTTCGTTACTAGGGCAGAAGCACAGATATGCCGCAGGGAAGAGGTTCCCGGAGGACGCGCGGATTCGGGAAAGGAGTTCTCATGACGGATCGCGAGTTCTCGAATTGCATCGAGGACATCCGACAGCGCCGACAGGACGGACTGGTACGCATATACAACGAGTATTCTGCGTATCTGTTTCAGGTCGTCCTCGCGGTCCTCGGGCAGCGGGAAGACGCGGAGGATGTGACGTCCGACGTGTTTTTGAAACTGTGGGAAAATCCTCCCTCATACACGCCCGGCAACGGGCACCGCGGATATCTCGCAACCATCGCGCGCAACCGGGCTGTCGACCGTCTCCGCAAGGAGAGCCGGACCATCGCCGTCGACATGACGGAGGAAGCGGACCTGGGCTCCGTGCCCTCCTCCGAGGAGGAGATCGTCAATGAGATCGCCGTGGAGGAAGTGCTCGCCATGATGTCTCCCGCGGAGCGCGAGATCGTCTCCATGAAACATCTGATGGGACTGACGTTTAAAGAGATTGCAGAGGCGACGGGCAAACCCCAGGGAACCGTGGCATGGATTTACCGCGAATGCATTAAGAAGATAAGGAGGTGCGGATATGACCGATGACAATCGAAATCTTCCGGAATGGGAAGCAGCGTTCACCGAGTACGCCAGAAAAGACGCACCCGATCTTCTTCCCGGAATTCTGGCAAAGATCAACGCCGGAGAGGAGCCCCCGCTTACGGTGGTTTCCGAAGCTCCCGCGAAGAAAAAACCGTTCTGGATGCGAAGGCAGTTCCTGCTGTCCGCGTCGGCATTTGCCGCGACGCTTCTGTTGATCGCAATCCTGCTCCGCATACCGTTCGGGATCAGCAAGGATAAAGATAATCCCAGCGCAGCGCCTGCGACAGACGAATGCAAGGATGATCAGCCGGTCTTAACGATCTCCGCGTATTCTAAGAGTAGTGCACGGGATATGGAGAACGCCTCGCCGGATAATTCCTATGTCTCCTTCGCCCCGGACCGTTGGAAACACTACCTCGTGCCGAAGGGCACCGTGATCACCGAACCGATGAACGAACTGGGCATCGAAGACAAGACGGACAAGCTGGGCACACAGTACTCATCCTCCCCGTCCCACACCGGAGCAACCGTTGAAAATGTTGTCATCGCCGACGAAGTCGTCACACAGAAGGAAACCCTGTACCGCGTCGTCATCGACGGCGAGCTTCAGACCGATATTCTCATCCGTTCCGACGCAGTGAAGACCGGCAACACATATGCGTGCGTATACATTCTGCCGACACAGGAAGGATTTAAGCTTGACAACAAGACCTACCTGATCTGTACAATGGTCGAAAAGAAATAAACAGGATAAAACGATCACACCGGACACAAAAATGCCGCAGCCTTTTCGCTGCGGCATTTGTCATCTCATGTTTAATCTTTCGGACCGGAACCACCGTTGATCACTTGTCAGCGTCTTTGTTCTCGTCCCCGTCCTTATCCTTGTTCGCTTTCTCGGTCTCCGGCGTCGGGATCATCGCCTTGAGTGCTTCCACCGCCTTGTAGGTCTTGCACTCGAGGGTCATATAGTTCTCGCCGTACTGCTCCTTGCAATCCTCAAGCGACTTCTCGGAAGTCACATAGTTGTTGTTGATGTACTCATCGATATCCGCCTTCGAGCAGGAAAGGCCCAGCTTATCGTACACCGCAAGGAGTGCGAGGTCCTGTTTCACGACTTCCGTCGCGTACTCCTTCATCTTTTTCTTGAACTCCTTCTTGCCGCCGTAACTCTCGTACACGTTGCTGGCCGTCACATAGCCAATTTCCTTCAGATTATCGAAACTTGCCTTGGTGTTGTTGGAGTAGATCTGTGTCCAGTTGTCCACATACTTCTTCGGAAGCGACGCAAACGTCGTTCCGTTGACCACATACTCCACGATGGTGTTGTTGATGCTGCTCTCATAGGACGTCTTGGTGAGCGTATCCTTGACGTACGTGCGATAGCCTTCCGCCGTGTGAGGATAATCCTCACCGAGGTTTTCCGCAAAATACTTCTCCACGTTCTCGTCCGTCACAAGCGCGATGTACGCCGCCTTGATCTCGGACTCGTCACCCTCCGTCGGGCGCTCCTCCTCCGGCAGTTTCGCCTTCAGCTCAATGACGATCCGATCCTCTATGTTCTGACTCTCCGGTGCGAAATCCTCGTACTTGATGTTCATCGCCTCGTATGTCAGCTCGGGAAGCGTAACTTCCTTCGAGAGATTGTAATCCTCGACATAACCGTCGGCGGTCAGACACTTGCTGTAGTCGTTGATCTTCGACTTGATGTTGTTGACAACAATAAACACGATCACTAAAACCACAACGGGAATCAGGATGATCAACGCCAGATCCAGTGCCGCCTTTGCCTTTGCTTTCTTTCTTGCCTTAGCGCTTCTCTTCTTCGCCGCAAGTCTGCTCTCAATACTCATGAAAAACCTCCCCCGCCCCTTTCGCGGGTAACATAATAGTTGTCTGCATACAGACTCAAACATTTTATCATGGTTTTGCGAAAAATGCAACTTTCTTCCGCGGAAATACCCCGGCTGAAACCGCCTATTTCTGCGGAATTTCTGTGGAAAATTCCGGGATGAAGCTCTCCGATGCCGTCGCCCCGATCTGGATGAATCCGTTTTCCACCGGAAGGCTCCTTGCAAACTCCACAACCCTGTCGTATTCGTACCGCGTCAACCGCCGCATAAGCTCCGGATACGGGAGTTTCCCTTTGGGCGGCGTGTACTGGTTTAAGATGCTTATATAGATGCGGTCACCGTACGTCTCATGCAGGTACGAGATTACCCGGCAGGCCTCGTCGCGGTGTCCGGGCAGCACCAAAACGCGCACGATCATGCCGCGGGTCATGTAGCCGTCCCCGTCGAATGCCGGCTCCCCGACCGCCTCCGCCATCCGCGCGATCGCCCGCTTCGCAACCTCCGGATAATCCTCTGCATTGGAAAACTTCTTCGCAAGCTCGCCGCTTACGTATTTTAAGTCCGGCAGATAGATGTCGATGTCGTCTCGCAAAAGCGCCAGCGTATCCTCGTTCTCGTAGCCGCTGGAGTTCCAGATGACCGGCAGCGTCAGGCCCTCCTCCCGGGCGATCCGGAGCGTCTCGTGCACCTGCGTTGCCCATTGGCCGGCCGTCACCAGATTGATGTTTGCGGCGCCCTCGCGCTGCAGGCGAAGACACTCACCCGCCAGCTCCGCCGGCGTGTACGCACGTCCCGTGTCCCCGCGGCTGATGGCCGCGTTCTGACAGAAGATACAGTGCAATGGACACCCCGCGAAGAAGACGGCTCCCGAGCCTCGCTCGCCGCTTAAACACGGCTCCTCCCACATGTGCAGGGCCGCTCTCGCCACATACATCCTGTCGCCGCAGCCGCACACACCGTGCCGCACGCTGCGGTCGACGCCGCAGCCGCGCGGGCAGAGGTTACATTGTCGCATGGTGGGGTTTTGCATTTTCCGCTCTCCCTGTCAAATCGTCTCAAAGCTTCATCGTGATCGTCAGTCCCGCGTCCGCCGTCACACTCGCATGGCTGCCCATCAGAAGCGGCATCTGCGGCGGAAGATGTCCGATGTCCGCGTCCATCACGATCGGCGCACCGAGCTCCCCGAGCACGTCGATGACCGCGCGGTAGTGATCAAGCCCCATGGCCTCCTGGCCGTAGCATAAAGGACGACCGATCAGAAAGCCCTTCGCGTTTGCAAACCAGCCGGCCTCACGAAGCTGCCACAGCGCCCTGCGGATCGCAAACACCGAAAGGTCGCAACTCTCCAAAACCCACACGATTCCCTCGTCCTTATGGGCCTCCGCATAGCCGACCGGGTCCGCGTACGGAGTTCCGCACAAAACCTGCAGACAATCGAGGCAGCCGCCCACCAGGCGGCCCTCAAAGAAGACAGTTCCATACGTTTGTTCTACACCAGTAGAATCGCTGATATACTTGCGAATTCCTGCTGTCTGCACACAGTTGTAGGGCTCGAGGGGATGCTCTTCATCCTTCTTCCCGTCCTCGATTCCCTGCCATGCCTCATAGCTTGAAACCGTGTCGATCTTCCCCTGAAGAAGGTCAAGTGCATCCGTAAGCGACACATGCCACGGCTCCATGCCGAAGGCTGCCGCGCTCGGGCCGTAGAGCCCGTACCCGCCGCACTTCGTGACATAGGGGAAAATGAAGTTCGTGATGTCCGAGTATCCCATCAAAAGCTTCGGCTTCGCTCCGCGGATCTTCTCCCAGTCGACACAGCCGATGGTCTCGCACATCAATTCTCCGCCGCCGCAGGCCAGCAAAACGTCGATGTCGTCTCTTCCGAACATCTCTGTAAGCTCCGCCGCGCACTCCGCGGGCGGCGCCGAGATCCCGATGCCGTCGGCCCGGTAACAGTTCGGTCCGAGCACCGTTTTAAAGCCGCGCTCCGCAAATTTCCGAAGCGCGTTGTCAAATGTTGTTTTATACGGCTCTGTCGCACATCCGAAGGAGGGTGCAACGAACCCGATGGTTCCGCCGTCCCGCAGGAAAATCCCCATACTCTTCCGCCTTTCCGTCCGCGGCCTTGTTCCCGCGGCTTTGCAAAAGTATATCATAAACAACCGCCGCACGCAATAAGCGCGGCTCCCGAAACGGAAACCGCGCTCTTGCTCCAAAGGTTCTTCAATTTCTTTTGCCTGTCAGGCTTTTCGCGCCTCTTACAGAAGATGTGCGCGAATCTCATCGCCGCTCAAAGGACTCAGGTAAGCCGGTGCGATATCAAACACGGTCTTGCAGCCGCTTACGCCCTCCTTCTGCAGTCTCGCGATGGCACGCGCGTACGCGATAATGACGCTCGAGGTAAACTCGGGGTTCGAGTCGAGCTTTAAGCTGTATTCGATGACGTGCTTATTTTCCTTGTTCCAGCCGGTCTGACCGGTGCGGATCACGAAACCGCCGTGAGGAATTCCCGCGTGATCGCGCGCAAGCTCCTCCTCCGAGATGAAGTGCACGGTCGTGTCATAGTCCGCGAAGTAGTTGGGCATCGTCTTGATCGCGGTCTCCACTGCTACCGGATCCGCGCCCTCCTCGAGAACTACGAAGCACTCTCTCGTGTGCTTCTCGCGGGTGGTCAGCTCGGGATTCTGTCCGGAGCGTACCGCCTCCAGCGCTGCCTCAACCGGCACGGTATACTGCTTGCCGTTCTTGACGCCCGGAACGCGGCGGATCGCATCGGAGTGACCCTGGCTTACGCCCTTGCCCCAGAACGTGTAATCCTTGCCGTCCGGCAGGATGCAGTTCGCATACAGACGATTTAAAGAGAACATGCCCGGATCCCAGCCGCAGGAGATCAGCGCGACTTTGCCGGCAGCCTTCGCCGCCGCATCGACATTCGCAAAATGCTCCGGGATGCGTGCGTGCGTGTCGAAACTGTCCACGACATTGAACAACTTCGCATACTCCGGCGTCTGCTTCGGCAGATCCGTAGCGCTGCCTCCGCAGATGATCATTACATCAATTTTGTCCTTCCAGTCCGCAACATCCGCAACGGACGCCACGGTAACTCCCGGCGTCAGCACCTTGACGGTCGCGGGATCGCGACGAGTGAACACCGCAACAAGCTCCATGTCGTCATTTTGCTTGACTGCGCACTCAACGCCCCGGCCGAGATTGCCGTAGCCGATGATTCCTATCCTTGTCATGATACAACACCCTCCGAAGAAGTAATTGCAGGTACGACTGTTTTCGCCTGCTCACGACACATAGAATACCACCGATGATTGCATTTGTAAATACAAAATTAATACTTGTATACAAAAATACATTCTGCCGCCATGATCACTCTGCCGTCATCACTCCGCAGCAAGCTCGTATCCCGATCGCACGGTCCACTCGCCGTCGCTCGACTCGGAAATCTCCACCATGCGCATGAGCCGGCCGCCCTGATACTCGAAAAATGTATTGTACTTATGCGTGTCATCTCCTGCGATCGTCATCACGACATTTCGAAGAAGCTCGCCGTCATAGTTCATATCCAGGCGGGCGTACGGACTTCCCATGGAGATGTTGTCGTTATAATGGTACGCAAGCACCGTCTCCGGGTGACCCTCCTCGCCGAAAATAAGCGCGCGGCTGTCGCCCTTTAAGACAAACTCGTACTCCACGACACGGCTTCCGTCCGAGGATGTTCCCAGGCGCCAGCAATCGTAGGGCGTCGAACCGTCCTCGGTCAGGATAAACTCCTGCACGTACACCTGGTTACCGTCGCTGTCATAGCCCACCGCCACCAGGTTCTGTTCCTCATTTTTCGGATTGATATACAGCTTTGTGTAAGCGATCTCCGCATAGGTGATCTTCTGGTACAGGCGGTCCATCCGACCGGTCTCAAAGCGGAAGCGCTTCTTGTAACCGGCGATCGTCTGGGCGCTGTCGTCCGCCGGCTTCGTCACCAGTCCGCCGCCCTCCCCGGCATGCTTCTTCCAGTAATCGGTCAGGATCGTCTGGTACAGGGAAATCCAGTCGTCCGCATCCAGGGCGTAGAGTCCCGCCGTCACGGACGCCGCCGGAATGGCGTTCGTCGCCGCCTCCCGGGCCATGTATCCGAAGGTCTTGTTGCGGTACTGCACCATGTACCACTCCTCGTCGCCGAAGACGCTGTTGTCAAGCCCGATCGCCACAAACTCCCCGGCCTGCGCGGTATCCAGGATACGCGAATTCTCCGTCGGTTCCGCGTAAATGTTGACCTCGCGGGTCACATACACGATACCCGTCAGTTCATACGTGTCTCCGAGAACCGGCGTCGGGGTAGGAGTCGCAGCCTCCGTAGGCGTCGGGGTCGGCTCTTCGGTGGGCGTGGGCGTCGCGGGCTCCGGTGTCGGAGTCGCAGCTTCCGTAGGCGTTGCTCCTGCGCCTTCCGTAGGCGTCGGGGTATCGGCCTCCGGCGTCGGTGTTGCCGTTTCTGTCGGTGCTGCGGCCTTCTTCGTCGGCGTCGGCGTCGAATCCTTCTCACCGCCTCCCCGTTCGCATGCAGCAGCGAAAACGATCATTGCCGCGCACAGCACAAGCAGGCTTACCTTGCGAATCAACTTCATCTTCATCTCTCCTTATCCCACTGTATTTTCCGCTGTTTCGCGGCCGAGATAGTACTCGTGCACGAGGCTGCGGAAGCCGTAGTCTTTGATCGTGTCGTAGCGAAGGCGGTAATTTGCCTTCGAATGCTTTCCGGTGGCGATGAACCGGATGCAGGAAACCATATAGCGGTCCAGCACACCGAGACTGTCCGCAGTGTTGATCACGGGGAAGAACCACCTTGCCCACGTGAGCTCATTTTCATTGTGATTGTCGTAAAATTTCGCATTGTAATGGCGGATGTATGCGCGTATCGCACGCTCGTCGCTGGCGCCGTTGCGGCATTTCCAGCGGTAAAGCTTGCGCGCCTTTCTGCGCATCTTGCCCTTCAGTTTGCGGACGGACGCCTCCGAGACATCCACCGTACCGTCGCAGTACGTGACGCCTAAAAACGTCCACGCCTCGTGGGCTGCGGAGGTCGCGACCTTCTTCGGATTCACCGTGAGGCCCTTCTCCGCCAGGAACGTCTCGATGTACTCTTTGTGCTTTCCGCGCTCCTCCTCGGAGTCCGCGAAAACGATGATGTCATCCGAGTAGCGGGCGTACAGAACGCCCTCGTCGTACATGTGATGATCGAGCTCGTTTAAGTAGAGGTTTGCCAGGAACGAGGACAGCGGAATGCCCGCCATAATGCCCTTTCGATCCTCCCGCACCTCACCCTCGTCAAGAACGTAAGGGTTTGAAAGGATCTCCTCGATCAGCCCGCACAAAAGAGGCTCCTCCGGGAGTACCTCGCGGACCATCGGCAGGATCTTTTCAACATCGACGGAGTTGAAGTAATCGTGGATGTCAAGCTTGTAGGACAGCCGGTCCGCAAGCGCGGCCCGCTTCGTCAAATACGCCATCGCCTTCTTCACGCCGCTGTTCACGCGGAACGAAAAAAGGTTCGGCGCAAAGATCTCATCATACCGGTGAAGGTGATACGCGATCGCCTTCATGAGAAGATTTTCCGCCTCGCCGAAGGTGTACACCACGCGCTTTTTGTCGCTGCCCATCTTGTTGATGATGCGGCGGGTTGCATAGGGAAACGTCCCCTTTGTAAGCCATTGCTCCAAAGGCTCCGCGTAGGCCTTCGCATCGATCAGGCGGCGCATCTGCGACAGCTCGCGCTTCGTCACATGCTCCCGCCCCGCGAAGTACTCGTAGAAGCGTTCCCATACCTCGGGATCCCGAAGTGTCTGCAGATATTCCATCCGTTCCCTCCCGCGGTTCCCCGGATATTGCGAAGTGTGAGAAGCCCGCGGATCCCCGCGAACGTCCCACACCGAGTTTCATGCGTACCCGCCCGGGGGCAGCCCGGGCGGTACTTCGTAATAAAGAGAAGAAATCTTTAAAGTTAGGAAAATTTCCTAACTTACCAGGCGATACATGGCCGACTACCTGCAAAGTACCACTGGGACCATGCTGCGCCCGCTGCAGGTGCAAAATGCGTTCTTCCCGAATTACCGATCAAAATGCCAGATTCTCGCGGATTCTGTTCACCACATAATCCTCGTGATCCGGATACTCAATAAAGAAGTTGATGTGCTTAAGGCCTGCCTTCCACTCGCAGTACGTGTGGAGACCCTTCTTGTAGCCGTACTTGCTCTGCAGCGAGATCACAAGCGCGATGGCGCCGTTTTTGCGCAGAACAAACGTATACGGCGGATACACTACACGCTGTCCGGGCACAACCTGTGCGAAGGGAACATTCTCCTCCACGGTGTACTCCGGAAAATACTTCGCCAGGATCGGGCGGAAGTAGTCAACTCCGTGATTGTAATCGATGTCCCACTCATTTTCCGGGGACGTGATCTCCTGTGCAACCTGTGCCGCAACGGGCGTTGCAACCGCTCCCGGAGCCGGTGCTGCGGGCTGTGTCTTCTGGGTCGGGTTCAGCGCAGAGTGAACCGCATCCGTGACAACATCTTCCACTTTGTTCTCAACTTCCCGTCTGAGAATCCTCTTAAGCAACGATGACAACATACGCAAACCCTCCATGTCAATACCGAATAGTAGCCCTCCGCCCCGCGCCGGATTCCGGTCGCCTCAGGCGAAACACCCTACCGTCATTATATCGGTTCTCACAGGCTTTTGCAACTTAAAACCGTCAATTCCGCGGCAAATGCAAAATGCGACGGAATATCTTACACTACCTTGTATCCCTGGGCCTCCACAGCCGCCCGGAGCGTCTCCTCCGAAACACTGCCGTCCGTGGTGACAAGGGCGGTTCCCTCCTTGTGGCTGACCTCCGCTGCGCTCACTCCGGGGATCTCCTCCAGGCACTTCTTAACCCGGGCCTGGCAGTGCTCGCACATCATTCCCTCCACATGCAGCAAAATCTCACTCATGGCATTCTCCTTTCCCGGCGCTGCCTCTGCGGCCGCCGTCACATTTTCCTTCTGCGGCGCCTCTGCGGTCACCGTCACAACCTCTGCCTCCCACGGCGCATCCGCGGTCACCGTCACAACCTCTGCCTCCCGCGGCGCCTCCGCGGCAATCCCGTCCGTCTGCGGATACTTCCAGCGGTTTAAGCGGAGCGCGTTCATCACGACGATGAAGCTCGAGATGCTCATGGTCGCCGCTCCGAACATCGGGCTTAACTCCCACCCGAACAATTTGACAAATGCACCCGCGGCCAGCGGGATTCCGAACAGGTTGTACACCAGCGCCCAGACCAGATTCTGCCGGATGATCCGCAGCGTGCTCCGGCTCACGTCGATGGCCGCGCACACATCCGCAAGACGCCGGTTCATCACCACGACATCCGCCGCATCAACGGCAACCTCGGTTCCCGCGCCGATGGCGATACCGATGTCCGCAGCGGTCAATGCCGGTGCGTCGTTGATGCCGTCACCGACCATCGCCACCAGGGTGTCGCTGCTGCCCTGAAGGTCGCGGATCACCTGCTGCTTGCCGTCCGGCAGCACCTCCGCGCGGATCTCGTCGATGCCGACGCGCCGCCCGATAACCTTCGCCGTGGCTGCCCGGTCGCCGGTCAGCATGACGGTGCGAACGTTCATTTTCCGAAGAAGGGCCACCGCCGCGGTGCTGTCCTCCCGAAGCGTGTCCGCCACGGCGATCATGCCGAGGTAGCGCCCGTCATACGCAAAGAACAGCGGTGTCTTTCCCTCGCCGGCCACCGTGGCCGTGGCCTCGGCCACGCCCTCCGGGATCAGTTCCTGCAAAAGTTCACGCCGGCCGCCCGCAAATGGCTTTCCCTCGTAGGTTCCCTCCACGCCGCTGCCGGACAGTGCGCGGAACACCTCTGGCCTCGCAACCGGCCCCGGTACGGCCGCCAGAATTGCCTTCGCCAGCGGATGCTCGCTGCCGCTCTCCATGACCGCCGCATAGCGCAGCAGTTCCTCCCTGGTCACACCGGCTGCCGGCACTGCGTCCGTCACTTTCGGCATGCCCTCCGTGATCGTTCCGGTCTTGTCCAGAGCCACACTTCCGACCCGGCCGCAATTCTCCAGGGCCACCGCATTTTTAAACAGAATACCGTGCTTTGCGCTGACGCCGCTGCCCACCATGATCGCCACCGGCGTTGCCAGTCCGAGAGCGCACGGGCAGCTGATAACCAGCACCGAAACGCCGCGGGCCAAAGCGTAACCGAAGGTCTGTCCCACCAGGAGCCACACCGCTGTAGCGAAGATTGCGATCACGATCACGATCGGAACGAACACTCCGGCAATGCGGTCCGCCGTGTTGGCGATCGGCGCCTTGGTTGCCGACGCATCGGTCACCATGCGGATGATCTTCGACAGCGTATTGTCCTCCCCGACCGCCGTCGCCCGGCAGCGGAGATTGCCCGAACGGTTCATCGTCGCCGTGGCCACCGTGTCCCCCGCCTTCTTATCGACAGGGATACTCTCGCCGGTCAGCGCGGACTCATCCACCGCGCTCTCGCCCTCGATGACCTCGCCGTCCGCGGGGATGGCGTCCCCCGGCCGCACCTCGAAGATATCGCCGACTCGCAGATCCGCAACCGGCACGGTCACAACCTCGCCGTCCCGCACCAGCCGCGCCTGCTTCGGTGCGAGGTTATAAAGGCTCCGAAGCGCATCGGTGGTGCGTCCCTTCGAGTACGCCTCCAGCGTCTTCCCCACCGTGATGAGGGCTAAGATCATCGCTGCAGAGTCAAAATACAGATTCGACAAAAGCTCCATAGCCCTTGCCGCATCCCCCGCGGAGGTTGCCCGCAGGATGCCGACAAGGCCCGCCACGCTGTAGAGATACGAAGCTCCCGAGCCCATGGCAACAAGGGTGTCCATGTTCGGCGCGCCGCGCAAAATGCCCTTGACGCCGCTTCGGAAGAACCGGTTGTGGATCACCAGAACAACCAGCGAAAGCACCGCCTGCGCCACCGCGTTGACCGCCGGCCGCGCGAGGAACTCCGGCACGGGAAGCCCGAACATTTTCCCCATGGAGAGGTACATCAATACAATAACAAAACCGACCGAGAGAACAAGATTTCCCCGCAGTCGGTAAAATTCCGTGTTCGCAAACAGACTATCCCCTGCTGCAGACGCATCTGCGCCGGTCTTCTCCATCCGTCCGATGCCGTAGCCCGCATCCGTCACGGCGCGGAAGATGTCCTCCTCTGCGCCGCCCTCAACGCCGAGCTGTCCCGTGAGCAGGTTGACCGCGCAGGAAGTCACTCCCGGAACGCCGGAAACCGCCCGTTCCACACGTGCGCTGCACGCCGCACAACTCATTCCCGTGACTTTATATGTCTTCATCCTCGTTCTCCCTTCGGTCTGCCTTTCCGTAGTAGTGCATTTCCAGTAACTCATAGGCAACCGAGTATTCCAGCTTGCGGTACAACCGGATTGCCGGCAGATTGTCGCCGTACACGGTCAGTCTTGCGCACCGCGCCTCGGCGTCGTAAAGCTTGCCGAACACATATTTAAGAAGCCGCGTAGTGATTCCCTTGCGGCGGTAATCCGGGTCGCAGAATATATTTTCCGTCGCATACACGCCGTCAGCCACCGGCCACGTGGACGCAGCCGCAACCAGCCGGTCGTCGGCGATCGCCACCCACACGTGTGCGTTGGGGTTCTTTAAGCGGAAGCGCATCTCGTTCTCGCTGTCGGGCTCGCCGAAGCTGCGCGCATTTGCCGCAAAATACTGCCTCCACTCGCTCTCGCTGTCGTAAAATTCGCGGAGCTCGATGTCCGTCTCCGCCTGCGAGGCAAGGTCCGCGTCATCCGCCAGAAGCGGCTCGTACGCCGGCCCGCGGTTTTCCTCCGCCAGCACTTCCGCGATCTCATCCTCCAGCCACTCGTCGGTCTCATCGATATCCCTGGCCATGACGGTCATCACGTTGCCCACGCGGAATCCCTCGTCAAAGAGGAGCTCCGTGTACGCGGTGTCCTCCGACTTGACCCACACGCGCATCACCGGTTTGCGACCGTCCGTCGCACGCAGCCGGTCAAAGCGGTATTGCAACTCCTCCAGCAGAAGGATCGACGCCTCCGCCTCCTCGTCGCAGCCCTGCAGGACCGCAAATTCCGCGCGCAGATACCGCACCTGCTCATCGCCCGCATCGACCCGGTACGGATTGGCCTCCGCCAGAAAACCCGCACCGATGAAGACGCCGTCGCTTAAAGCGACGCACGCTGTCTCCCGGACGACATCCGGGTGCATTCGAAGCTCCCGCGCCATCTCCGGCTGTAGCTTCTCCAGGTCGCTTTGATACCGTTCTCTGTAGTTGACGATGGTTACCATACCGCGCTCCTTTCCGCCCGATCACTCCTTCGGAGGCTCGCTCACCTGATGTACCACATTGGAAAATGCTGTCTTTCCGGTTACGCCCGGCAACCTCCCGATCTTGCCCGAGAGTGCTGAGATAATGTCCTGCGGCGCATCCACGGCGACGCAGATAATGCTCACGCCGCATGAGCGATACGGAAGGCCCATGCGACCGATGATATATTCCCCGTACTCGTGCAGGATCGCATTCAGGCGCTCCGTCGAGTCCAGCTGCTCCACAATAATACTGATGACCGCAACGCGATGATCCATGTTGCTCTCCTCCGTTATCCCTTCTCGGTGCTCCACTCGTCCCTGTGGGCTTCCTTCCACGCCTTGATCTCCTCAAGACGCTTCGCTACCGCCTCCTCCGCGCCGGAATTTTTCGGCCGGTAGTACTCGCGTCCCGCCAGGGACTCCGGCAGACACGGCATCGGTGTGAGGGCACCCTCGTAATTGTGTGCGTACCGATAGCCCTTGCCGTAATCCAGATCCGACATCAGCTTCGTCGGCGCGTTCCGGATCCACAGCGGAACCGGGTCCGCCTGACCGTTTCGAAGGTCCGCCGAAACCTCCATCGCAGCAACCTCGAGAGCATTTGACTTCGGCGCCATCGCCAGATACGCCGCAGCGTGGGCAATGTGGACATTGCACTCCGGCACGCCCAGATAGTGGCACGCCTGGTAAACATTGATCGCCACCGTCAGCGCATTGGAGTCCGCAATTCCGACGTCCTCGCTGGCGAAGCGCACCATACGCCGTGCGATGTACAGCGGATCGTCCCCGCTCTCGAGCATCCGAAGCGCCCAGTAGATGGCCGCATCCGGGTCGGAGTTTCGCATCGACTTGTGAAGCGCGGAGATCAGGTTGTAATGCTCCTCGCCGCTCTTATCATACAAAAGCGACTTGCGGCTGATACATTGTGTCACCTGCTCGTCGGTGACCGTGATGCCCGACGCGCTGATGGTGCCGTTTAACACCGCCATCTCCAGGGTGTTAAGCGCCGTTCTCGCATCGCCGTTGGCAAATGCCGCGATCGCCCCGATCTGGTCGTCGCTCATGGTCACGTTGTTGTTCCCGAAGCCATCAGGGGACGTGAGCGCATGCTTTAACAATGTCTTGATATTTTCTTCCGTCAGCGGTTTTAAGACAAATACCTTGCAGCGGGACAAAAGAGCGCCGTTGACCTCGAAGGAAGGATTTTCCGTTGTCGCGCCGATGAGAATGATGCTGCCCTTCTCCACGTACGGGAGGAACGCGTCCTGCTGCGCCTTGTTGAATCGATGGATCTCGTCTACGAACAGTACGGTGCGGATTCCGCGCATGGCGGCGTCCTCGGACTGCTTCATGACATCCTTGATCTCCTTGATGCCGCTTGTGACCGCACTGAAGTTGATGAACTCGGACTTCGTCTGCCCCGCGATGATGCTCGCAAGGGTCGTCTTGCCGACGCCGGGCGGTCCCCAGAAGATCATCGAGGAGATCCGATCGTTCTCGATCAGGGTGCGAAGCATACACCCCGGCCCCAGCAAATGCTCCTGTCCGACGAATTCCTCCAGCGTCTTCGGGCGCACTCGTCCGGCCAGCGGCATGGTCCGCATCGTCGGCTCTCCCATCATGTCAAACATCGATAGCTGCTGCATCGTTTCCACTCCGTTCCCGCATTTTCCGGGCTGCTTCTCTCCGCCTTACTTCTCCCGGGGCTGCTTCTCTCCGGACTTTCGCTTTCCGGACTTCTTCCGCGCATTCTTCCTGCGGCTGTCCACGGAATACACCACCTGCAGCTTCTTGCGCTTCCGGTGCAGGTTGTAGCGCCGGATTGCGAACAATACAACCCAGACAAACACCAGCGCACCGACCGAGGCGCAGATGACGTAAACGGCCTTTCTGGTCAGGCCCACCTGCTCGTAAAGAGGTTCTTTTTTATTTTTCTCATCCTCGTCCTTCGTCAGGGACTCCGGCGCGAAGATGACCACTGCGTCGATCGCGACACCGCCCTCATAGGTCTTGTTGTCGGCGATCTTGACGTACCGGGGCTTTAAGGACGCGGGAAGGTTCGTGTACTTGTCCGCCCCCGTAAACTCCGTATTCTTAAGCTCAAGCTCGTACCATTTCGAGCCGTCCTGGGACAGCGAAACGGACATCTGGTCCGAGTTCGCCCCCGTTGTAAACACATGCAAAAACACGCCCGCCGAATCGCGGATGACGGCGTTGAAATCAAGAATAACCGAGCCCCCGACACCGAGCTTCAAAGCTCCCGCGCCGGTGGTCTCGTCATAGTCGGGCCAGCCGAGGATCATCTCCATCTCGCCCTTCGTGACCTCCCGGTCGCGCCCCGAACCCGGCAGGAACCGAAGCACGCCGCTGGCGCTTAAGGACCCCGCAAGCAGGATTTCATTGCCGAAGGCGTCCGTGCGCATCGCATCATGCTCCTTCGCGACACTCACGTACACCGGCCCGTACTCCGCAGGAGGCGTCGGTGTCGGCGTAGGCTCCGGCGTCGGTGTCGAGCCCGCCAGGGCAACACCGCAGCAAAGTATCGCGAGCAGCGCGCAGATCCATGCAATTGTCAAAAGTTTCCTCCGCACGGGGCAGGGCTCCTTTCCGTCTACAAATCCTCCAGCCGGATCTCAAAGGTCTCCGGGTCACAGACAATCTTTTTATTTTCCGTCAAAGCACGGAAGAGATAGTAATTCTCATACTCCGAAGCATACGTCGGCAGCTCGCCGATCACGCGTCCCTTCGGGTTCGCCTTCGTCTCCTGCTCGCGGATCTTGTACGCCACGATGTTGCCGTTTTCCTCGATGCTGGTAAACAGAAGAAGGTGGATGTCGCCGTCGATCATCACGTTTTTGTTGAGCGTCTTGCCCATGGCCCGCATCGTGTCGGACATGACGAACAGATCGCCGTAGAACTCATGCGGCTTCTGCGCTTCCTTCTCGGCAGCCGCCTTCCGCAACTCCTCGCGCTCCGCGTAGCTTCTCTGGTCGCGCGAGTCCGTCTTGTGGATCAGCGTGCGCCTCTCTTCCTCCTTGATCTCCGCAAGCGTCTTCTTCCGCTCGGGGATGAACGTGTCCATGTACTCCGTGAGAGTCATCTTGTCCACCGGCGTCCCGTCCGGTTCCGACGGCCGGTACTTTTCCTTGACGGAAAATACACGGTAATCGTTCGTGTCGACCTTATACCGCTCCTGCGCCGGCGCGAACAACGTCTCTCTCGGCGCCTCGCCTCCCAGATACTCGACCTTCTCGGGAACACTCGCGGAAATCCGGCGAAGCACATCGCTGTTCTTCGTCCCGTCGGACGGTACTTCCGTCCGCTTCGGGGAAGCGTTGTAGAAGAGGTATTCATCGGCCTCTGCCTTGCTCTGCCTCTCCTTCTCCTCGCGGACCTTTTTAAAGTATTGCGCGGCAGCCTGCGCTGCACTCATCGTGTGCTCGCCCGCGGGCTGCGCATTTTCCGGCGCGCTCTCCGGAACATCCGGCGCGGCTTCCGGTGCAACCGGCGCAGCTTCCGGTTCGATCGCTGC
>CACZRV010000079.1 GCA_902783725.1 uncultured Lachnospiraceae bacterium
ACGAAGTTCCAGGATCAGGAGATTGAGTTCCGCATCACGGAATACAATCCGAGAAAGAGACGCGTCATCGGCAACCGCAAGCAGCTGTTGCTGGAGCGCCGTAAGGAGAAGAGCGATGCTTTGATGGCTACGCTTAAGGAAGGCGACATCCTCGACGGTGTTGTGAAGAATGTCACCGAGTTCGGTGCTTTCGTTGACATCGGCGGTGTTGACGGACTTCTCCATGTATCCGAGATTTCCTGGGGCCGCATCGAGAATCCGAAGAAGCTCTTCAAGCCGGGCGACACCGTTCGCGTATTTGTCAAGAGCATCAACGGAACCAAGATCGCACTCAGCATGAAGTTTGAGGATCAGAATCCCTGGTATGACGCAGCAGAGCGCTTCGCTCCCGGAACCATCGTGACCGGCCGCGTTGCGAGAATGACAGCCTTCGGCGCTTTCGTTGAGATCGCAAAGGGTGTTGACGCATTGCTGCATGTATCGCAGATCTCCAGAAACCGTGTGGAGCAGCCTTCGGATGTTCTCTCGGTAGGTCAGGAGATCACCGCGAAGATTGTTGACTTCAATCCCGAGGATCACAAGATCAGCCTGAGCATCAAGGCGCTGACGGACAACACTGCAGAGGAGCCCGCTGAGGAGCCTGCAGAGGCCGAGGCAGAGGAAGCAAAGGCAGAGTCCGAAGAAGCTTAATCATGGATTCATGAAATGAGGGAACAGGAGCACATTGGGGTATCCCCATTGTGCTCTTTCTCATATCGGCGAAAACTGCGGAGCGCATACATTTTTCGCAAAAGGAGCGCCGATTCATATAACCGGTTGGAGGAAAATGATGGAAGAAGCAATGGTTCGTGTGGCGCTGGACGCCATGGGCGGCGACAATGCGCCCGGAGAGATCATCAAGGGTGCCGTCGAGGCGCTTGCCCTTCACCCCGAGCTCCACGTGACGCTCGTGGGAAAGGAGGAGGTGGTGCGCGAGCATCTGGCGGCGTACACATACGATGCGTCCCGGATGGAGATCGTCAACGCCACGGAGGAGATTTCCTGCGACGAGCCGCCGGTGGAGGCGGTGCGCAAGAAGCGCGATTCCTCGCTCACGGTGGCACTTAATCTGGTTCGCCACAAGATCTGCGATGCCTTCGTATCCGCGGGCAGCACCGGCGCGATCCTTGCCGGAGGCCAGATCCTGGTCGGCCGCATCCGCGGCATCGAGAGAACGCCGCTGGCGCCGTTGATCCCCACCGCCACGGGAGCCGCACTCCTGATCGACTGCGGAGCCAACGTGGACGCGAGACCGTCGCAGCTCGTTCAGTATGCGATGATGGGGTCCATTTACATGGAGCATGTGGTCGGCGTGGCGAATCCCCGGGTCGGTATCGTGAACATCGGCACGGAGGAGGAGAAGGGAAATGCGCTCGTCAAGGAGACGTATCCTCTTTTGAAGGCACTGCCGGGGATCAATTTCATCGGCAGCGTGGAGGCGCGGGACATCCCGAAGGGCGTTGCGGATGTCATCGTCACCGAAGCATTTGTCGGAAACGTCATCCTGAAGCTGTACGAGGGACTCGCGGGAACGCTTCTTGACAAGATCAAGGAGGGCATGCTCTCCACGGTCCGCAGTAAGGTCGGCGCAGCGCTGGTGAAGCCGGCGCTCAAGAAGACCCTCAAGAGCTTCAATACCTCCGAGTACGGCGGTGCTCCGATGCTCGGCTTAAACGGCCTCGTCGTGAAGATCCACGGAAACTCCACCGCCATGGAGACGAAAAATGCCCTCGCGCAGTGCATCGCCTTCCTCAAGGAGGATATCGGCGGAAAGATCCGGGAGCATTTGGCGACGGAGAAGAAGGAAGAACAGTAATCATCGGGTTACTCGGTGTTTGTATTATGTATACGGGAGAATACAGTCATGTTTGAACAGGTGACGGCAGTCATAGCGGAAACACTGCATGTCAGCCGGGAGTCCATCACCAGAGAGACGTGTTTCGTCGAGGATCTCGGTGCAGATTCGCTCGATATGTACCGGCTCTGGCTGGCATTGGAGGACGCCTATGACGCGGAGTTGCGTCCGGCGGAGGACATGAAGATCCGCACGGTCGGCGAACTGTGTGACCGGCTTAGGAAAAGTCTGTCCGAGGATATATAAGGCCCGGGACAGCGGGAGGGGGGCATTTTGCGCCTCCCGGAAAGGTGCACGAATGAATGAGGAGACCCTGAACCTTATCGAGGAGAAGATCGGTTACCGGTTCGGCGATCGCTCGCTTTTGGTACTTGCGCTTACGCACAGCTCGTACGCCCACGAATCCGGACGGACGAAACGGGGCATGGTCTGCAACGAGCGTCTGGAGTTTCTGGGCGATGCGGTTTTGGAGCTGATGACCAGCGAGTATTTGTACGAGCATCACGGCGAGATGCCCGAGGGCAGACTTTCCAAGCTGCGCGCGAGCATTGTCTGTGAGCCGTCACTCGCAATCTGTGCCCGGGACATCGGACTCGGTGCGTTTCTTCGCCTCGGACACGGCGAGGAGATGACCGGAGGCCGCGAGAGGGACTCAATCCTGTCCGATGCCTTCGAGGCCGTGATCGGCGCCATCTACCTTGACGGCGGCGCGGAGCCGGCGCGGGAGTTTGTCAGCCGGTTTGTGCTTGCGAACCTTCGTAACGATCAGCTCTTCGTCGACGCGAAGACGGTGCTTCAGGAGTTGTGCCAGCAAAAGTTTAAGAGCGAGCCGGTGTACGCCCTCGTGAAGGAGGACGGGCCCGCACATGCGAAAGAATTTACCATGTCCTGCACGGTGGACGGGAAGTTTGTCGAGACCGCAGCGGGACGTTCGAAAAAAAGCGCGGAGCAGGCCTGCGCGCAGCAGATGCTTCGGCGTCTGCAGGATACGGAGTGATCGCGATTACCACGAGACACAAAGGAGTGCGACATGTACTTAAAGAGCATTGAAGTCCATGGATTCAAGGCATTTGCCAACAAGATCCGGTTTGAATTTGACGGCGGCATCACGGGAATCGTGGGCCCGAACGGGAGCGGAAAGAGCAACGTTGCGGACGCCGTTCGCTGGGTTTTGGGCGAGCAAAGCGCCAAGCAGCTCCGCGGAAGCAGCATGCAGGACGTCATCTTCTCGGGAACGGAAGCCAGAAAACCCATGGGATTTGCTTATGTGTCGCTGACGCTTGACAACAGCGATCACAAGCTGCCGATCTCCTACGACGAGGTGACGGTGGCCCGCCGCGTGTACCGCTCGGGCGAGAGCGAATACCTGATCAACGGTGCGGAGTGCCGTCTCCGCGACGTGCAGGAGCTCTTTTTCGACACCGGTATCGGCAAGGAGGGCTACTCCCTGATCGGCCAGGGCCAGATCGACAAGATCCTGAGCGGAAAGCCGGAGGAGCGCCGCGAGATCTTCGACGAGGCGGCCGGCATCACGAAAGTTAAAAAGCGGAAAATGCAGACGGAGAAGAATCTGGCGGAGGAACGCGCCAATCTTGCCCGTGTGAACGATATTATTGCCGAGATCGAGGGCCGTATCGAGCCCTTGGAGCGGCAGAGCGAGAAGGCCAGAAAATTCCTGGACCTTCGCGAGGAGCTGAAGGCCCGCGAAGTGAACCAGTTCCTGACGGAGTACGAGCGGAGCGAGAGCAGCCGCAAGGACCTGACGGAGCGTTTGGACATCGTGACGGAGGACTTAAATCGCGCGACGGCCGCCTACGAGGAGGCCCGCGAGGAGTACGACCGTCTTTTGAATACGCTTGAGAATCACCGCGAGGAGCTCTCGCGCGCGAAGGAGTATTGTGCCTCCAAGCGCGTCGAGGCCGAGAAGGGAAGCGGTGACCGCAATGTCTTAAAGGAGCAGATTGCATCCCTGTCACAGATGGCGCAGCAGTTTGCGGACCGAAGCGCCCGCCTGCGCGAGCAGGTCGGTGAGCGGGAGGAGGAACTCGCGAAATACGACGAGACGCTGGAGTCGCTGGGCGCACAGCTGGACGAGCTGGCGGAGGCGAAGGACGCGGCCGAGGCACTTCTCTCGGGCATGAAGACACAGCTCACGGAGAAGCTCACCGAGGAGCAGGGACTTCGCGAGGCGCAGATCAAGGCCCTCGAGGAGGGCGCGGACCGCAAGGCCGAGATGGAGCGCAACAACACGCTGTTGGAGCAGTATTCCATCACCCGCGCGGAGGTTAATGCGAAGCTTCTTAAGTTCCGCACGGAGGCAGATGAGGCAAACCGGCAGATCGAGGAGGCGACTGCGGCATTAAAGGACGCCGTGAACCGCGTTGCGGACGCGACGGAGGCCAGGACAGCGAAGGAGGAGCGGGTGCGCGAGCTCACGTCCCTGATCGCCGAGGCTTCGGAGCATTGGGAACAGACGAAGAAGAAGGCCATCGAGGCGGCATCCCGGTTCGAGACGATGCGAAACCTCGTGGAGCGCTATGACGGATACGCGGGGACCGTTCGCCGCGTGATGGAGAAGAAGACGGATTTTCCGGGGATCCACGGTGTCGTTGCGGACATCATCGAGACGGAGGAGACCTACGAGACCGCGGTGGAGACCGCTCTGGGCGGCAACATTCAGAACGTTGTCGTGGACTCCGCCGAGACGGCGAAGCGGTTGATCGAGTACTTAAAGGACAACCGCCTGGGACGCGCCACATTCCTGCCCCTTAAGGAAATCCGCGCGAAGAAGGAAGAATTTGACAAAGCCGTGTTCAAAAAGCCCGGCGTGATCGGCGTTGCGTCCGAGCTTGTGAAGGCTGACGGGGAATACCGCGAGGCGATCGACTACCTGCTCGGAAGATTTTTAGTAGTGGACACGGTGGATCATGCCATCGCCATTTCCCGCGAGTATAAGCAGAAGCTTCGGCTGGTAACCCTCGAGGGCGAGTTGTTCGCACCGGGAGGCGCCATCTCCGGCGGTGCGTTCAAGAATAACAGCAATCTTTTAGGGCGGCGCAGGGAGGCTGAGGAGCTCGAGGCGGAGGCCGCGAAGACGAAGGCGGCTGCGGAAGCCTGCGAGAAGACGGTTGCGAAGTACCGCAAGGAGCGCGAGATCCTAAGGAACGAGGTCGAGCTGGCGCGCACGTCCCTGCAGGATTTGATGCTTGCGCAAAATACCGCCAAGATGAACCTGGACCATGTTCAGGAGCAAAACGGCGGTCTCATGGAACTTCGAAACGCCCTCGTGCAGGAGGCTTCGGAGGCCGAGGCAGCGTGCGAGCGCATCAAGGAGAAAAACCGCGAGCTCACCGCACAGATGGAGGAGAGCGAGGAGAGCGCGAAGGCAAATCTTGCCCGCGCCGAGGAACTTCGCGCCGAGATCGAGACCCTTCGCGGAGCGGAGGACACGGCGAGCGCCGAGGCCGTCCGCACATTGACCGAATACAATGCACTCAAGCAGAGTGTGGAATACCGACGCGACTCCGGCGACCGCATGACCCGCGAGCTCGAAGGACTCAGAGAGGAGCTGCGCAGCGTTGAGGAGGGAAGCGCCGGCGCGCAGGAGCAGATCCGCCGCAAGGAGGTCCGCGTCCGCGAGCTTGAGGAGGAGCAGTGCGAGCTGCAGAAGGAGATCCAGGACACCGAGGCGCACATCGAATCGCTGTCGGCTCTGGCCGAGGAGATCACGAAGCGCAACCGCGACTTCTTCGAAAAACGCGAGTCGCTCTCCAAGGAGATGACGGCTCTCGACAAGGAGCAGTTCCGCCTGCAGAACCAGCGCGAGAAGATGGAGGAACAGCTGGATTCCCAGACGCACTACATGTGGGAGGAGTATCAGCTCACCTACACGCAGGCGTGCGAGCTTCGCAACGACGAGTATGCAAACCCGACTTTGAACCGCAAGGCGGTTTACGAATTGAAGAACCGCATCCGCGATCTCGGAAACGTGAACGTGAATGCCATCGAGGAATACCGCGAGACCAAGGAACGCTTCGAGTTCTTAAACGGCCAGCGCGAGGACATCGTCGCCGCGGAGCAGACCCTCGTCGGCATCATCGAGGCGCTCGACACGGAGATGCGCAGACAGTTCGAGGAGACCTTCGCCGAGCTGAAGGTGCGGTTTGACCGCATTTTCCGTGAGCTCTTCGGAGGCGGAAAGACGTCGCTGTCGCTCATGGAGGACGAGGACGTTCTGGAGGCAGGCATTCTGGTGAACGCGCAGCCGCCGGGAAAGAAACTGCAGAACATGCTGCAGCTCTCCGGTGGTGAGAAGGCTCTCACGGCCATCGCTTTGTTGTTTGCGATCCTCGACCTCAAACCGTCGCCGTTCTGTCTGCTGGACGAGATCGAGGCGGCCCTCGACGATTCCAACGTTTCGCGCTTCGCGCAGTACCTGCGCAAGCTCTCGAACGAGACGCAGTTCATCGTCATCACGCACCGCCGCGGCACCATGGCGGCCGCCGATGCCCTATACGGCATCACCATGCAGGAGAAGGGCGTGTCGACCCTCGTCTCCGTCAATCTGATTGAAAACGAGTTGGACAAATAAGTTCGAAGGAGTATTTTTCGATGTTTTTTTGGAAGAAGAAAAAGGACGCAGCGCCGGAGGCGGAAGCGGAAAATGCAGACCTCTCCGAGGCTGTAGATACTGCCGCGGAGGCCGCTTCGGAGGTTGCCGGAGAGGCTTCGGAGGAGGCTTCGGAAGCTGCTTTTGAGGCATCTGCGGAGACTGTTTCGGAAGCGGCGGAAGAGTTCGGAGATGCGCCGGCTGAGGAGGCTTCGGAAGCCGAGACCGGGGAGGAGCCTGCAGCGGAACCGGAACAGAAGAAAAAAGGATTTTTTGCGAGACTGGTCGCCGGCATGAGCAAGACGAGAGCAAATCTCGCCGGAGGACTGCGCTTGCTGTTCGGCGGAAGCCGCATCGATGAGGATTTCTACGAAGAGCTCGAGGAGATCCTGATCATGGCGGACCTGGGCGTGGCCACCACGGGAGACATCCTCGAGGGACTTCGCGCGAAGGTGAAGGAGCAGAAGATCAACGAGCCTGCCGCGTGCCGGCAGCTTTTGATGGACACGATCCGCGAGCAGATGACGGTGCCCGAGGATGCGTATGAGTTTGAGAACCGTCCGTCGGTCATCATGATGGTTGGCGTCAACGGCGTCGGCAAGACGACGACGGCCGGCAAGATCGCCGGTGCAATGAAGGCGGAGGGCAAGAAGGTTCTCCTGGCAGCGGCGGATACGTTCCGCGCGGCGGCGACGGAGCAGCTCACGGAGTGGTCCCACCGTGCCGGATGCGAGATCATCGCGGCGAAGGAGGGCGCGGACCCCGCGGCGGTCGTGTTTGACGCGGTAAATGCAGCAAAGGCCCGCAAGGCGGACGTTCTGATCTGCGATACGGCCGGCCGGCTTCACAACAAGAAAAATCTGATGGACGAGCTCGGAAAGATCAACCGTGTCATCGACCGTGAGTACCCGCAGGCGCACCGCGAGACCTTCGTTGTTCTGGATGCAACGACCGGTCAGAACGCTTTGGTGCAGGCGCGCGAGTTCAATGAGATCGCGGACATCACCGGCATCGTCATCACCAAGATGGACGGCACCGCAAAGGGCGGTATCGTCGTGGCGATCCAGAAGGAGCTCGGCATCCCCGTCAAATTCATCGGCGTGGGCGAGAAACTCGAGGATATGCAGCGCTTCGATCCGAACGCGTATGTGGACGCGTTGTTCGCAACGGGGGACGAGGAGGCGTAGGACCGGGCGGCTTCCCTGCACGGGGATCGGCCGGAAAATGCAACACGGACAATCGGCGCAGCCGGAGCGGAAACGCTTCGGCTGTTTTTTACGGTTTTTCGGATTTTTGTGCAAAAGTACTGATTATCGGACTTATCTTTTGATATTTTAACGAAGGAAACAGGGAAACTGCCCCGAATCCGGGGAAACCGGTAGAAAAAGAATGTGTGATTTCGGTGCTTCTGCGAATGGAAACGAAGCCGTTTCTGCGCTACGATATGGGTGTGAAAGCGGAGGGGAAAAGGATCCCCCGTGCAGACGAAAAAAACTTGCCGAAACACGATTTTATGATTGACAAACGGGCCGAGGCAGTATATTATGGAAACAGAACAAATGTTCGGAAAGGCGGATTTTACGATGGCAACGGAAGAGAAGTTGAAGGCGCTTGAGGCAGCGATTGCGAAGCTGGAGAAGAACTACGGAAAGGGTGCCGTGATGAAGCTCGGCGAGCCGAGTTCGACGATGAGTATCGAGGCGGTTCCCACGGGATCGCTGAGTCTGGATATCGCCCTGGGAATCGGCGGTCTGCCGAAGGGGCGCGTGATTGAGATATACGGACCGGAGTCCAGCGGTAAGACGACGGTTGCGCTGCATGCCGTTGCGGAAGTGCAGAAGCGGGGCGGGATTGCCGGCTTCATCGACGCGGAGCATGCGTTGGATCCGACCTATGCCGCAGCGATCGGCGTGGATGTGGACAACCTCTACATCTCCCAGCCGGACGACGGCGAGCAGGCTCTGGAGATCACCGAGACGCTGGTGCGTTCCGGTGCGGTTGACATCGTGATCGTCGACTCCGTTGCCGCGCTTGTTCCGAAGGCGGAGATCGAGGGTGAGATGGGCGATTCCCATGTCGGTCTTCAGGCCCGCCTGATGTCGCAGGCACTCCGCAAGCTGACATCCATCATCAGCAAGTCGAATTGTATTGTCATCTTTATCAACCAGCTCCGTGAGAAGGTGGGCGTTATGTTCGGTAATCCCGAGACGACCACCGGCGGTCGCGCGCTCAAGTTCTATTCCTCCGTGCGTCTTGACGTTCGCAGGATCGAGACGATCAAGGCCGGCGGCGAAGCGGTTGGTAACCGCACCCGCATCAAGGTCGTGAAGAACAAGGTGGCTCCGCCGTTCAAGGAGGCGGAGTTCGATATCATGTTCGGCGAGGGCATCTCCAAGGAGGGCGATGTTCTGGATCTCGCCTGCAACTGCGATGTCGTGGCCAAGAGCGGTGCGTGGTTCGCATACCTCGGGGAGAAGATCGGCCAGGGCCGTGAGAATGCAAAGGCGTACCTCAAGGAGCATCCGGACGTATTCGCCGAGATCGAGGGCAAGGTTCGCGATAAGCTGATCGCGAAGCCGGCTTCGGCAGAGACCGAAGAGAAGGACGACTGATGTCGTGAAAAGCGCGTAAAGGACGGAACCGTGTATGAATGTGACCGATTTGACGCCGAAGGGGAAGAAGGCGTTGAACGTGTGGCTGGACGGGTGCAAGGCCGGCTTTCTGGAGAGCCGTGAGGTCTCTGCCTACGGGCTGGAGATCGGATCGGAAATCTCGAAGGAACGGTGGCAGAAGATCGTGGCGGATGTGATCCTGCCCAGGGGAAAGAAGAAGGCACTCTCGCTTCTCGAGCTGCAGGACCGCACGACGAAGGAGATGCACGACCGGCTTCTGATGGCCGATTATACCGAGGAGCAGGTGTGGGATATTATCGCCTACGTGGTCTCCTTCGGATATATTGACGAGCACCGGTATGCCTATCAATACATCAAGAACCATGCCCGTACGAAGAGCCGCAGGGAGATTACACAGGCGCTTCTTTTAAAGGGCGTCGAGCGCGATCTGATCGAGAGCGCGTACCGGCGGTATGCCGAGGAGTCCGGCGGAGCGGAGACCGATCCCGTCGGGGGCGACGGAGGGCAGAGCAAGGGGTATTCTTCCGTGGAGGAGGATGCCGTGCGGAGATTCGTTGCGGCCCGTGTGAAGGGAACGGAGATCACGCAGGAGAAGCGGCGGAAAGTCTTCGGAGCATTGACGCGAAAGGGCTTTTCCTACGCGGCGATCCGAAGCGTTCTATCGGACTACCGTATCATTGATGCGGGGGACGAGATTGAGGCGGCGGAAGGCTGGTTTTAACTGTCGCTTAAGAATTGCATGACACAGTGTCGAAAGCGTGCGTTTTTGCGGGCTTCGGCACTGTTTTTTTGTGCGTCTTTACCCGGATATTTGTGTTGCATTTTCGAGGGGTATACTATATAATGTTAAGCGGTGTAATTTGGTTTACCATTTTACCACCGATACCAAAGATTTCTGCTTGCCCGGTGCCCCGGCCGCTTTCTTTTTGTTCGGAGAGTTTCCCCTGCACAATGAGCGGCATGCAGTTAAAATGATACTAACGGAGGGCTGAACATGAGTAGTACAGCGAAACTGTCCGCAAGGGAACGAATCGCTTCCTTGCTGGACGCCAACAGTTTTGTTGAGATCGGTGCTCTTGTGACGAAGAGAAGCACGGATTTCAACCTGCAGCAGACGGACGCTCCCGGCGACGGTGTAATTACCGGCTACGGTGTGATCGATGACCGTCTGGTGTATGTGTACAGCCAGGATGCCGCTGTTTTGAACGGTACCCTCGGCGAGATGCACGCAAAGAAGATCGTGAACCTGTATCGCCTCGCCATCAAGACGGGTGCGCCGGTGATCGGTCTCGTCGATTGTGCGGGCTTGCGCCTTCAGGAGGCTTCCGATGCGCTTTCCGGTTTCGGACGTCTTTACAAGGCACAGTCGATGGCTTCCGGTGTGGTTCCGCAGATCACGGCCGTTTTCGGTAACTGCGGCGGCGGACTTGCCGTTTTGGCTGCCATGAGCGATTTCGTAGTGATGGAGAAGAACGACGCGAAGTTGTTTGTAAACGCTCCGAATGCGATCGCCGGCAACAACGAGGGCAAGTGCGATACGGCTTCGGCTGCATTTATGGCGGAGTCTGGCATGGTGGATGCCATCGGTGAAGACGAGGCGGACACGCTTGCGAAGGTTCGCGGGCTGGTTGCTGTACTGCCTTCCAATAACGAGGATGACGCGCAGGATGAGTGCACGGACGATCTCAACCGCGCGATGAACGATTTCAAGACGGAGGCCTGCGATCCGGCGGTAGCGCTTCGCGACCTTTCCGACAACGGTTTGTTCACGGAGATCAAGGCTGACTACGCTCCGGAGATGGTAACCGGTTTCATCCGCCTCAACGGCGCTACGATCGGTGTCATCGCAAACCGTACCGTGAAGCTTGACGACGCCGGCAAGAAGGCTGCTTCTTTTGACGCCGTTCTCACGACGAAGGGCTGCTACAAGGCAGAGAGCTTCGTAAAATTCTGTGACGCTTTCAGCATTTCCGTTCTGACCTTCACGAACGTGACGGGCTATGCGAACGGAGCGGCTGAGACGAAGAACATTGCGATCGCTGCGGGCAAGCTTGCATATGCATTTGCCGGCGCAACGGTTCCGAAGGTGAACGTGGTTGTCGGCAAGGCTTACGGCAGCGCGTATGTTACCATGAACTCCAAGTCCCTGGGCGCAGACCTTGAGTTTGCGGTTACGGGTTCGGAAATCGGCACGATGGATGCGACGCTTGCCGCACAGATCGTTTACGCCGATGAGCTTGCAGGTGCTGCGGACAAGGATGCCGCTCTCAAGGAGAAGGCTGCTTTGTACGGCGCAACCTACAACAGCTGCGAGAACGCTGCAAAGCGCGGTTATGTGGACGCCATCATCGACGCTGATGAGATGCGCGCGCAGATCGCTTATGCGTTCGAGATGCTTTGCACGAAGAAAGAGATCCGGCCGAATAAGAAGCACGGCACGGTATAAGCGAAGGAGGAACCTATGAGAGGATTACTATTCGCTGTGTCCGGTGAGGTTATCACGAGAGCCCTTGAGAATACGGTCATGGGTATCACGATCGTGTTCTGTATGCTCCTTTTGATCTCCTTCATCATCAGCCTCTTAAAGCTGGTCAACAAGATCGGCAAGAAGCCGGCGCCGCAGGTTGCAAAGCCTGTTGAGCCCGTTTCGGAGGAGACCGATGACACCGAGCTTGTTGCGGTTATTACAGCGGCAATCTATTCGTACGAACAGGCGATGGGAAATGATATCCCGGACGGCGGTCTGGTGGTTCGTTCCATCCGCAAAGTCAATAAATCTAAATGGCAGAATGCCTGAATCAGGAGGATAACATGAAAAACTATACCATTACGGTTAACGGCAATGTTTATGAAGTAAGCGTAGAAGAGAGCGGTGCCGAGAGCACCCAGACCGCTTCGGCAGCTCCCAAGGCAGCTCCGAAGGCAGCTCCCAAGAAGGCGGCTCCCGCCGGCGCACAGGGCAGCGTAACGATCGCAGCTCCCATGATCGGTAAGATCCTTAAGGTTGTTGCCAATGTCGGCGCTTCCGTAAAGAAGGGTGATGTCCTCGTGGTTCTCGAGGCTATGAAGATGGAAAATGATATCGTTGCTCCGCAGGACGGTACCGTTGCCAGCATCAACGTTTCCGTCGGCCAGAGCGTAGAGCCCGGTGAAGTACTTGCAACAATGAACTGATTTCATAATTGTTACAACGAATAATCGGGAGGTTACGTATATGCAATACATTTGGGATACATTGGGAAACCTGGCAAAGTCCACGGCATTTGCTTCCCTTTCCTGGGGAAACCTGCTGATGATCTGTGTCGCCTTGTTTTTCATGTATTTGGCGATTGCCAAAGACTATGAACCTCTCCTTTTGGTACCGATTTCCTTCGGTATGCTTCTTGTAAACCTGTATCCGTCCATCATGGCGGAGCCGATTCCGCATGTATACACGTTCTACGATGCGAACGATGAGAAGATTGCGGAGATTAAGAACGAAGAGGTTACATTTTTCCAGTATGACAACGACAAAGTTGTCCGCTACTATTTTGACTACGACGCATTTGAAGAGGCGATCAACGAATATGACAGCGAGACCGTAAGCCTCTATCAGTCGGGTCAGATCAACAAAATTTACGAAAAATTCGACGCAGCCAAGAAGTCGGAGGATGAACTTCGCCTCGGGCAGGTGATCGTCATCTACACGGATGCCAACGGCAATGAGCTTCTTTCCTACGTAAAGAATCAGGGTGTGTGCAGCGACTATTCCTGCAGAGGAAGCGCACGCTGCGAGGACACCAAGCAGGCCGGCGGTCTGTTGTACTACTTCTTCCAGCTGGATGAGTGGGCAATCCTGCCGTGCTTGATCTTCATGGGTGTCGGCGCAATGACCGACTTCGGTCCTTTGATCGCCAACCCGAAGAGCTTCCTTCTGGGAGCTGCCGCTCAGATGGGTATCTTTACCGCGTATCTGATGGCAATCTTTATGGGCTTTAACGACAAGGCCGCTGCGGCAATCTCCATCATCGGCGGTGCCGACGGTCCTACGTCGATCTTCCTGGCCGGCAAGCTCGGTCAGACCAAGTACATGGGCGCGATCGCGGTTGCGGCTTACTCCTACATGTCGCTCGTGCCGATCATTCAGCCTCCGATCATGAAGCTCCTCACGACGAAGAAAGAGCGTCAGATCAAGATGGAGCAGCTTCGTCCGGTTTCCAAGCTGGAGAAGATCCTGTTCCCGATCATCGTTACGATCGTCGTTGTTGCACTGCTTCCGGACACGGCTCCGCTGGTTGGCTGCCTGATGCTCGGTAACATTTTCCGTGAGTCCGGCGTTGTTCGTCAGCTGCAGGAGACGGCTTCGAACGCGATGATGTACATCGTTGTTATCATCCTCGGTACGTCCGTAGGTGCAACGACCAGTGCAGAGGCGTTCTTAAAGCTCGATACGCTGAAGATCGTAGCTCTCGGCCTCATCGCATTTGCGGTAGGTACGGCAGCCGGCGTATTGTTCGGCAAGGTTATGTGTGCGGCTACGCATGGCAAGATTAATCCGTTGATCGGTTCCGCGGGTGTTTCCGCAGTTCCGATGGCGGCTCGTGTTTCCCAGAAGGTCGGCGCGCAGGAGGATCCTTCGAACTTCCTGTTGATGCACGCGATGGGTCCGAACGTGGCCGGCGTTATCGGTACCGCAGTAGCGGCCGGTGTGTTCATGGCTGTGTTCGGTGTATAAGAAAGGAGATACTATGGCAGATCAGGTAAAAAAGCCGGTAAAGATTACAGAGACCATTTTGCGCGATGCGCATCAGTCTCTGATCGCTACAAGAATGCCTACGGAATTGATGCTTCCGATTGTCGACAAGATGGACAAGGTCGGTTATCACTCCGTAGAGTGCTGGGGCGGAGCTACGTTTGACGCGTGCCTCCGCTTCCTCAAGGAAGACCCGTGGGATCGTCTCCGCAAGTTGCGTGCAGGCTTCAAGAACACGAAGCTGCAGATGCTTTTCCGCGGACAGAACATCCTCGGTTACAACCACTACGCAGATGACGTAGTAGAGTATTTTGTACAGAAGTCCGTTGCAAACGGAATCGATATCATTCGTATTTTCGACTGCCTGAACGACCTTCGCAACCTTAAGACCGCGGTTGACGCGACCAAGAAGGAAGGCGGCCACGCACAGATCGCACTTTCCTACACGCTGGGTGATGCTTACACCCTCGAGTACTGGGAGAAGACCGCAAAGCAGATTGAGGAGATGGGCGCGGATTCCATCTGTATCAAGGATATGGCGGGACTTCTGGTTCCGTACAAGGCAACCGAGCTTGTTTCGGCTCTGAAGGCCGGCAGCTCCCTGCCGATTCAGCTGCATACGCATTACACCTCCGGTGTGGCTTCCATGACGTACCTCAAGGCAGTAGAGGCAGGTTGCGATATCATCGACTGTGCTATGTCGCCTCTTGCACTCGGTACCAGCCAGCCGGCTACCGAGGTTATGGTTGAGACGTTCCGCGGAACGCCGTACGACTCCGGCCTCGATCAGAACCTTCTTGCAGAGAT
>CACZRV010000080.1 GCA_902783725.1 uncultured Lachnospiraceae bacterium
TGTTGGTCAAGGGGTCAAGACGTCGCCCTCTCACGGCGAAAACGGGGGTTCGATTCCCCCACAAGCTGCTCTTGGGACCGGGTTGTCAATCCGGTCCCATTGTTTTTATCCAAAAGAGGTGACTTATGAGAACACGAAAAATACTCGCGTTTCTGTGTGCCCTTGTTCTTCTTGTCGGTCTTTGCGCGTGCGACGGGGACGGGGACAGCGCGGTGACACCGACCGAGGTGCCGAGCCCGACTGCCGAGCCGACGCCCACGGACATCCCGGCGACACCGACACCGACGCCGAATCCGCTGGATTCCGTGTCGATCAAGGATTTGTACAAAAACGAATTCAAGGTGGGCGTAGCGCTTCCGGATTCCATCATCGGAAATGTGAGCCTCACGGAGGAGATCGTATACAACTTTAACAGCATGACTCTCGAAAACGAGAGCAAGCCGGCCTATCTTCTGGACGTAACCGGATGCCAGAGAGGGCTCCCGGACACCTACACGGAGCCGAAGGTGAAGTTCGACAGCCTGAAGAAGGGCTTCGATTTTGCGCAGAAAAACGGGTTGAGTGTTAGATTCCATACACTTTTGTGGCATGAGCAGACGCCTCGCTCGTTCTTTACCGAGGATTACACCCAGAGCGGAACGCTTGTGAGCCGCGAGGTCATGCTCAAGCGCATGGAGAGCTACATCCGTCAGGTCATGACCTACGTCTCGGAGACGTATCCCGGTCTGGTGTACTGCTACGACGTGGTGAACGAGGCCATCAATCTGGGGGAGACCGATCCGAGCGGCATGCGCGTCAAATCCAGTTTCTGGTACCAGGTGGTGGGACCGGACTTTATGGAGTATGCATTTGCCTACGCGCGCAAATATGCGCCCGAGGGCGTCGACCTTTACTATAACGATTACAATTGTTATTCCAAGAAGCGGCAGATCATCAACATCCTGACTCCGATCCTGCAGGCCGGCAACATCGACGGCATCGGAATGCAATGCCACCTCGACACGCACTCAAGCGTGGCCCGCGAGGTGAAGGAGACGGCGCAGGAGTTTACCAAGGCCGGCTTCAAGGTGCAGATCACCGAGCTCGACATCGGCACGACGAACACCGAGAGCGGATTTGAGATTCAGGCGATGAAGTACAAGGTGCTGTTCACCCAGATTCAGAAAGCGAAGCAGGAGGGCACCATCGACATCGACTGCATCACGATCTGGGGACTGCACGACCGCGCTTCGTGGCGCAGTACCGAGTACCCGCTGTTGTACTCCTGGAACGGATTGAAAATGTCCCGCAAGAGAGCGTGGTACGGCGTTGTTCAGGATCCGTCCATCCGCGCGATCGAGTATTGACCGGAACATAGAACTGTGATTAAGAAAGAACGAAAAATCATTGGGCAGAATGCCCGGAGGTAGAGTGGCAAATGAAGAAATACGGCGTAAACGAACTTCGCAGAATGTATCTGGAGTTCTTTGAGAGCAAGGGACATCTGAAGATGAACAGCTTCTCTTTGGTTCCGCAGAACGACAAGAGTCTTCTCCTGATCAATGCGGGAATGGCACCCTTGAAGCCTTATTTTACGGGACAGGAGATTCCGCCGCGCCGAAGAGTGACGACGTGCCAGAAGTGCGTTCGCACGGGCGACATCGAGAACGTCGGAAAGACCGCAAGACATCTCACGTTCTTCGAGATGCTCGGTAACTTCTCCTTCGGCGATTACTTTAAGCATGAGGCCATCGCATGGAGCTGGGAGTTTTTGACGAAGGTGCTCGGCCTTGACGAGAACCGTCTGTATCCGTCCATCTACCTTGATGACGACGAGGCGTTTGATATCTGGAACAAGGAGGTCGGCGTAGCGAAGGATCGCATTTTCCGCTTCGGAAAGGCTGACAACTTCTGGGAGCACGGCGCAGGTCCCTGCGGCCCCTGCTCCGAGATCTACTATGACCGCGGCGAAAAATACGGCTGCGGAAAGCCCGGCTGTACCGTAGGCTGCGACTGCGACCGCTACATGGAAGTGTGGAACAACGTGTTCACGCAGTTCAACGGCGACGGCAAGGGCGGCTACGAGGAGCTTGAGAACAAGAACATCGATACGGGTATGGGCCTTGAGCGTCTCGCTGTTGTGTGCCAGGATGTGGACACCGTGTTCGACATCGACACCATGAAGGCGCTTCGCGACCGCGTATGTGAGCTTGCGGACGTTGCTTACGAGACCGATCCGAAGAAGGATGTCTCGATCCGCCTGATCACGGACCACATCCGTTCCGTGACGTTTATGACGAGCGACGGTATCCTTCCGTCGAACGAGGGACGCGGCTATGTGCTTCGCCGCCTGCTGCGCCGTGCCGCAAGACACGGACGTCTCCTTGGTATCAAGGGTCAGTTCCTTGCAAACCTCTGCGAGACGGTTATCCGCGATGCGAAGGATGGTTATCCGGAGCTCGAGGAGAAGAAGGATTACATCTTCAACGTCCTCAATAACGAGGAGGAGAAGTTCAATAAGACGATCGATCAGGGTCTTGAGATTCTGGCCGGCATGGAGGAAGCGCTTGTTGCCGAGGGCAAGACGGTCCTTGGCGGCGACGATGCGTTCAAGCTTTACGACACGTACGGCTTCCCGCTTGATCTCACCGAGGAGATTCTTGCCGAGCGCGGCATGACGATCGACATGGACGGCTACAAGAAGGCCATGGACGCTCAGAGAACGCTCGCCCGCAACTCCCGCAAGAAGACCAACTATATGGGCGCTGACGCTACCGTGTACGATGAGATCGATCCTTCGATCACGTCCGAGTTCGTTGGCTATGACAGGGATAGCAACGAGGGCAAAATCCTCGTGATGACGAAGGAGGAGAACGGCAACGGCTCGATCGTGACCACGCTCACCGAGGGTGAGAGCGGCGCGATCATTGCCGACAAGACCGTTTGCTACGCAACGATGGGCGGCCAGCAGGGCGACTGCGGACGCATTTTCATCGAGGAAGAGGGCGAGACGACCGCTGAGTTTGATGTTGTTGATACCATCAAGCTCAAGGGCGGCAAGATTGCTCACATCGGTACCGTGGTCGGCGGTTCCTTTACGACCGGCGACACCGTGACCATCGCATATGACCGCGCAAAGCGTGCGGCTACCGCGAAGAACCATTCGGCGACGCACCTTCTTCAGAAGGCGCTGCGTACCGTTCTGGGAACGCATGTTGAGCAGGCAGGTTCGTTCGTGAATCCCGAGAGACTCCGCTTTGACTTCTCGCACTTCAATGCGATGACGAAGGAGGAGATCGAGAAGGTTGAAGAGCTTGTTAACGAGGCGATCGCTGCCGACTACCCGGTTGTTACGAAGATCATGACAATCGACGAGGCGAGAAAGACCGGCGCGATGGCTCTGTTTGGCGAAAAATACGGCGAGAGCGTTCGCGTTGTCGACATGGGCGGCTACAGCATCGAGCTGTGCGGCGGTACGCATGTTGCAAATACCGGTTCCATCGCATCCTTCAAGATCGTGAGCGAGTCCGGTATCGCAGCCGGCACGAGAAGAATCGAAGCAATCACGGCAGGCAATGTTATCGCACATTACAAGACTGTGGAAGAGGAGCTCTTCGCAGCAGCCCGCGTCGCAAAATGCGATCCGGCAAACCTCGCAGCCAAGATCGAAGCTCTGAACGCCGAGATCAAGGCAGCTTACGCGGAAAATGAGAAGCTCAAGGCGAAGATGGCCGACGCTTCCCTCGATGATATCCTCAGCAATTTCTGGCTTGTGAAGGGCGTGAAGATTCTCACGGCCAGCGTTCCGAACCTGGATATGGGCGGACTTCGCAGCTTCTGCGACAGAATCAAGGAGAAGCTCGGCGACAGCAGCGTGATCGTTCTTGCTTCGGTCAACGACGACAAGGTGAACCTGGTTACCGCGGCAACGGACGGCGCGATTGCCAAGGGCGCACACGCCGGCAACCTGATCAAGGAGATCGCATCCATCGTCGGAGGTGGCGGCGGCGGACGTCCGAACATGGCACAGGCCGGCGGCAAGAACCCTGCGGGCGTTGATGCATGCATCGAGAAGGCAAAGGAAGTTGCTGCCGCACAGCTCGGGTAACAGTAGATACGACGTGATTTATAACTGCATGTTTGTATGGAGGAAAAGTATGAGGAAAGCGAAGTCAATCAGTTTGGCAATCCTTATAGCGCTTTGCGTTGTCCTCTTCAACAATGACTTTATTACTGCATTTGCTGCGGATGAGGAATCGTCCGCAGCAACTTTTGATTGGGGAGTTGTTGAGACGAAAACCGTAGAGGCTGATCTTCGACACGCGAAGATTCGGATTGCTCGCATCACTGCCCAAAAGGGTGGTTCAAGTTGGGAGAATATGGAGAAATATGTATCGGTCTGCAGCACCGGCGAGCAATTCACTTATGATGTCGACGGGGTGCATGTTCTGGCCGAATTTACTGCTTCCTGCGCGAATACGGGAAGTTGTAACGGACACGGCGCATTTATTGCGGATGCCGGTGTGAATCTTCGAACGCTGGAGGTTTCCGGGGCATTTGCCGAGGTTTCCGGTTTTTTGTCCGAGATTGAAAATGAAGGTAATTCGACAGATCCGAGTATTCGAATTAACTATTTGTTTACGATTACGATCGATGACGGTAATTCTGCTAAGACATTTACGTACGAGATTGTGTTTGCACAAACCGGTCAGCCGACGATTACGTCATGCGGTGATGTTCCCGATTCGACAGAGGCGTCTGCGGTTTCGTTGCCGGGTGATTACTCTCCGAAGGGAACGATCGATTCCTCGTTTGAAAAAGCCGATGCAACATGTTCTGTTGATCTGTCATACTCGGATTACGTTTTTGAGAGTATGAGAGAAGTTACAACGTTACCTCAGGATTATCGGTATTCTGCGTCTGTTGACGGTTCCGAGGTTTGCTTCGATTACAATTATTATGTTGTAAACCGTGGCGAGTATTGGGGCCACGGAAGGTATATTCATGAGATTTGTCCTGTTGTACGATATGCGAAGGCTTTTGGCGCAGATGTGTCGTTTGTCGGCAAAAGAATCGGGCTGTATAACATCGGAACCAATGTTGATCCGATTGCCACAGCAATGTATCTTCTGCAATGCCGTATTGAAACTGTCAACAGCAGTATCTACAAAAGTTATACGACACTGGTGAACGGAAATAGCGAAGATGATGCACTTACAGATATCAGCGGATATCTGGGACCTGAGGAAAGCGGATTTGCAGGTGTTGCAAAGACATTGGAACTTAGGAAAGTTTCCAATCAGATAACCACCGATCTTGTAGCCGGAGAAGCCCTTCCAGGGGAAACAGACTGGGATGATCTGGAAGGCGGCAAACAGCAGTCCTATAATTGGGAATCTTTTGATTTATCCTGTGGGGATTCCCTTGCGAACGTAGAGTATAAGATAGTTTTTGGCCCTAAAACCAGCTATAACGGACATGGTAATTTTGTTTCTTATGCCAAAGGACTTGTAACAAAAGGGGAAGTTTCAAATGCTGACCTGACAGTCGCAATCCGTCCGTCTTATGCGAATACGACGCTGAACTACGGAACCGAAATCGATCCTATCACTGCGGTTCCCTTATTGACCGAAATCAGTGTTTCAACACCGTATGGGATGGTGTTGTACCAAAAAATTTTTGCTCCTCGCGGAGACGGTTCTCTTAGAAAGATTTTCAATAGTACCGAGGAGAACTTCGGCGGTTGGATTGACGAATGGGACGGCGGAAAAATCTCATTGAATCCCGATTTGTCTTTGTATGCGGGGGAGCCGAAGCCTGTTGTCACGGAAGTCGGTAACCGGATAACCGTGGATACGGATTCAGTCAGTACGCTGGATGAAAGCGTTGATTGGAATGATTACGAAGGAGGAATTACTTCCGCATCGAGAGTCTTCACGGTATCTCTGGAAAACGAAGAATTCCGTGCTTCCGTTGAATATGCTGTCGGTTACGTTGCAAAACTCAGCTATAACGGTCATGGTTTATTCTTGTCCGATGTTTCCGGATTTGTTCAAAAAGCGGTAGCGTCCAATGCCGATGTTTCGGTTCGTATCCTGCCTCTCAGTGATGACTTATGCATGAATAGTGGTTCAAAAATTGACCCGATTGCTGTCGTACCGCTTGTAGCGGAAGTGAAGATCGTTACCGCCAACGGGACGTATTTAATTCAAGAATGTGTTAGTGTCTATGGTGATGCAAAATATAGCTTTGTAAGCGGAGGATTCTTTGACACGAATGATTTCCGGAATTCGATAGGAAGTAAAGATCCGGTGGTTGTTCCCGTGACGAAGTCCGTCACAGTGACGACACAGAGCGTGAATGAGGAGACGAAAGATTCGTGGTATAAACATACGAATTATAAACTGTTCCAGTCGGATGTATTCTCTGTTTGCACCGAGGATAACTCTGCAAAAGTTGATTTTTCCTATGTTGCGGCTGTGAGGGGTTCACTGAACGGCCATGGTGCTTTTTCGCAATATGCGGAATGTGTTGTTCAAAAGGCTTATGCCGGTAACGCGGATATAAGTGTTCGCAGCGAGCCGCTTGAGTTTGTGAATATCGGCACAAAGGTTGATCCGATCACCGGCATTCCTTTCCGGACGGAGATCGAGATTACCGAGCCGTCGCGGACGGTTCGCTACCAATGCTGTTATATTATTAAAGGCGACAGCAATGCGGATTCGCTTGTTTGCAGCAGTGATATTACAAGCTCAGCGAGCAAACCGCTTCGCTCCCTTGCGAATTCCACCGAAACCCTGAATAAATCGTTCACCGGCAATGTGACTTACGATTGTCCAAAACCGGAAACTTTGAAAGACGATTCGCTTGTAACGGATGAAAACAAAGCTTTTCAAAAGGAGGTTTGTCTTTATCAGATAATGGAGAGTGACAGTACTCTTCAGTTCGCGTTTCAGATTGCAAGCAGTGTCGGAACAAAGCAAGGTCACGGACAGTTTCTTTCCGATTGTGAGGTTGCTCCTTTGATTATTGAGGAGAATACGGATTCCTCCGTGCGGTTGCAGGGTGCATTTTCAAAAGTGTTGAACGCGTCAGACAGCAGAGTTGATCCTATTACGTCATTGTTCTATCCGATCCGTGTACTGGTTTCCGGAGATGAGTGTTCGTATTATCGGACAGTGATTGCATACATCCGTGGGGATGGCACCGTGCTGGTAAGCGATACGGATGAGTTTGTTTCCGTCGACAATCTGTATGAGCATTATTCGCTGTCATTTGATAACAACGGCGGAGAAGGAACGATGGAACCGCAGGTTGTATTCGGTGCGGACGTTAAAAACCGCTTGCAGCCGTGTGCTTTTACGCGCGAAGGATACCGATTTGTCGGGTGGAACACGGCTTCCGAGCCGACAACGGCGGAACCAGGGCAAACGTATGCGGATGAGGATATGATTACCGTGCAGAGTGATCAGGTGCTTTACGCGCAGTGGGAGATTTTGCCTGCGGTTGCACCGACAATCGAGAGTTCGACGAAATCCGTGGAGTCTGTTTATGGAGATACCGAGGAATCCTCTGTCTTTGTGAAAGCGGTTGCCGATGCGGGAGCGGAGTATAAACTGAAGTATCAATGGTATGTGAATTCGGTTTCCGATGTTGTGTCGGGAACGTTGATTTCAGGGGCAAACGGCAGCGAATACAGAATTCCCGCCGGAAGAAGTGTCGGCTCGGCGTATTATTACTGTGTGATTACCGCGGTTCGTAAAGACAATCAACTGTCGATTGAGGTGACCTGTGAGCCGATTCACTACGTCGTCAAAAAAGCACCGCTTCGCATTGTAGCCAAGGACAAGACAATCGCTTACGGTGAAACTCCGAGCGACAACGGGGTTGCTTACGAGGGATTTGTCTTGGAAGATTCGGCATCCGATCTGAGCGGAACGTTAACTTTTGATTATGACTATTTGTTAAATGATGAGGCCGGAACGTATTCGATCGTTCCGAAGGGACTTTCTTCCGAAAACTACGAGATTACATTTGTCGCCGGCGTCTTGACGGTTGAACCGAAGACGGCTGATCCCGTTTACACGGCAACGTGGAAAAATGCATCCTGGAAGCAGGGCAGTAAGGAGCCAATTACGGTTATTGTGAAGCGTTCGGTCGAGGATGCCGCTTGCTTCAGCCACTTTCGAAGTGTTTCCGTCGGTGGAGCGACGCTTGTGGCCGGTAAGGATTATGACGCCGTTTCGGGCAGTACGGTCGTGACAATTTCAGTTTCCTATCTTGAGACTTTGAATGCCGGAGAGTATACGGTAACCATAACCTTTGACGATGGTGAAGTATCTACTACATTCAAGGTTACGGAGGATTCGAAGATTGAGTCTCCGGAAACCGGTGAAGTGTATTCTGTCTATGTGCCGGTTCTTGCGGCGGTTGCGTTTTTCGGCGTTTTGGCACTCGATTACGGCAGAAAGAAACGGAAAGCGGCCGGGAGATAGCATTTTTTGTAAAAAATTAAGTTGACAAGTGCTGATTTTATGGTAAAATAAGCCATGGTGTCACCTGATTTTGCAGGTTTTGACATGGATTCGGACGAAGAAAGCTTCGTTCGACGCGGGAAGGCAGGTGAGAAATCGTGTCGAGTGTTATCGTTAAGGAAAATGAGTCTCTGGACAGCGCACTGCGCAGATTCAAGAGAAACTGTGCGAAGGCCGGCATTCAGCAGGAGATTCGCAAGAGAGAGCACTACGAGAAGCCGAGCGTAAAGCGCAAGAAGAAGTCTGAGGCTGCTCGCAAGAGAAAGTATAAGTAAGAATGAATTTGAGAGGATCGCAAAAAGCGGTCCTCTTTTTCATTTTCCGACATTTCCGCGCGTGCTTTGCGGGTGAGAGAGCAATTGTCGCAGAGCGCAAAATTATGTGGCATTTTCGGGCGTTGTTTGCTATAATGATTTCGATTATGCGCGCGTTGCGCGGATCACAGGCGGAGGTAGTAATGATAGAGACTTTGACAGGGGTTCCTGTTTCGAAACAAAGGGCGATTTTCGGGGAGATGGACGAGTTCGCAAAGCAAATTGAGAAGACGCTTCGGGTGACCATCGTGACGAGAGATCAGGAGATCCGCGTCGTCGGAGAGGAAGGTCCCTGCAGCAAGGCGAAGCGCGTTTTGACGACGCTTCTGGAGCTCGCGTCCCGGGGTTCCGAGATCAATATTCAGAATGTGAATTATACGCTTTCCCTGGTGAAGGAAAATGAGGAGCAGTCCATGCTTTCCGTGGACTCCGACCTCATCTGCCACACCATAAGCGGCAAGCCGATCAAGCCGAAGACGCTCGGTCAGAAGAATTATGTGGACAACATCCGCGACAATATGATCGTGTTCGGCGTCGGCCCGGCCGGTACCGGCAAGACGTATCTTGCGATGGCGATGGCCGTGACGGCGTTTAAAAACGACGAGGTCAACCGCATCATTTTGACGCGTCCGGCGATCGAGGCAGGTGAGAAGCTCGGTTTCCTGCCGGGTGATCTGCAGCAGAAGGTTGATCCGTACCTTCGGCCGTTGTACGACGCGCTTTACCAGATTATGGGTGCGGATTCCTTTACGAAGAATATGGAGAAAGGCCTGATTGAGGTTGCGCCGCTTGCGTACATGCGCGGCCGGACGCTCGACAACGCGTTCATCATCCTCGATGAGGCGCAAAATACAACCCCGGCACAGATGAAGATGTTCCTGACGAGAATCGGTTTCGGCTCGAAGGTCGTCGTCACCGGTGACCGCACCCAGAAGGACCTTCCCTCGGACCAGATCTCAGGTCTTGATGTTGCGACAAAGGTTCTGCAGGGGATTGAGGACATTGCATTTTCCAATCTGACGGGTGCGGATGTCGTAAGACACCCTCTCGTGCAGAAGATTGTCACCGCGTACGAGGCTTACGAGGAGCGCGCGGCGAAGAAACACCGTCCGGAACGGCCGGAGAGACGGTTCCACCGTCCGATGCGCGCCGAGAACAAGACCGAGGGCGGAACGGAGGCATAAGATGGCATTTTACTTTGAGTCCGAGTGGGAGGGCGAGGTCTTCCCGGATTGTGAGAATGTGCTCTCGCAGGTGTTTGAGAAGGCATGCGACTATGTGCGCTGCCCGTATGAGTGCTCGGTCAATATGCTGCTTACGGACAACACGGCGATCCATTCGATGAACAAGGAGTTCCGCGGGATTGACCGCGAGACGGATGTGTTGAGCTTCCCGATGGTGGACTACAAAGAACCCGGTAATTTCGACGGGCTGGAGGACCATCAGGAGGAGTATTTCGAGCCCGACAGCGGAGAGTTGCTGCTCGGGGACATCGTGATCTCCGTCGAGAAGGCGATCGCGCAGGCGAAGGAATACGGTCATTCCGTAAAGCGCGAGATGGCATTTCTCACGGCGCACAGCATGCTGCATCTGTTCGGTTACGACCACATGGACGATGCGGAACGCGAGGAGATGGAGCGCATGCAGGAGGAGATCCTCGCGGAGCTCGGCATCAGCCGCGATGCGGAATAACGCACTGTAAAGTAACTATCGGTTTGCAAGGAGCAACAAGGGTTTGACAGAACAGAGACAAAAATCACACAGCATTCTCGTACAGGGTTCGATTCTTGCCGCGGCGTCGTTGACGGTTCGCTTCATCGGCATGTTGTATCGGATCCCGATGACGGCAATTCTGGGAGAGACGGCGATCGGCTATTACAGCGTCGCTTTCGATTTTTATGATATTGCGCTTTTGCTTTCGTCGTACAGCCTTCCTCTGGCGGTATCGAAGCTGGTGAGCGCGAGAGTGGTGCAGGGACAGCACAGAAACGCCAGAAGAGTCTTCATGCTGGCCCTTATGTTCGGCCTCTGCGTCGGAAGCATCGCCATGTGTGTGACGTACTTCGGCGCGGAATATTATGCCCGGATCATCGGGCAGAAGGGCGTCGTGCTGCCGCTGCAGGTGCTGGCGCCGACGATTCTGGTATTTTCCGTGATGGGCGTCATCCGCGGGTATTTCCAGGGCTACGGAAACATGGTGCCGACCGCAATTTCGCAGATCATTGAGCAGATCATCAACGCCGGCGTGAGTGTCGCCGCGTCGTACCTTCTGCTTCGCCACTACGTAGGTGACCCGGACCGTCTGTCGTACGGTGCCGCAGGCGGAACGCTCGGAACATTCTCGGGCGCCGTGGCTTCGTTCTTATCGTTGATCGTCATCTATGCGATTTATCACAAAGCATTTTCCAGATTGATCGCGAACGAGCGCGAACTCTCGGCGGAAAATGCGACGGACACTTCGGAACGTCCGCTCCATGTACTTCGGCTCATCATCCTGACGGTCATTCCGGTCGTCGTTTCGCAGACGGTGTACCAGCTCTCCGGAATGGTTGACACACTTGTCTTTAACCGCGTTCTGGATGCGAAGGGTTTCGACGAGACGATCCGCGCTTCATGGGGCGGTATCTTCTCCGGCAAATACAAGCTTCTCACGAACGTGCCCGTGGCGGTAGCGAGTGCTCTCGGCACCGCGATTGTTCCGGGATTGATCGCGGAGTACGTCCGCGGCCACAAGCAGGCGATGCGCGAGAAGGTGGGCGTCGCCGTAAAATTCAATATGATCATCGCTTTCCCCTGCATGGTGGGAATCGCGGTCTTGTCCGGACCGATCCTTCGCATGCTTCGCTTCTGGACGGACATGAATCCGCTTGCAAGAAACATGCTGCAGCTCGGAAGCGTCGGCATTGTGCTGTTCTCGTTCTCGACGCTTACCAACGGTATCCTGCAGGGTATCAACAAGCTCTATGTGCCGGTGGTTCACAGCGCCATCGCACTGGTGATCCACGCATCGGTTTTGTATGTTCTGTTGCGCTGCACCGAGTTAAACGCCTACGCTTTGATGTTCTGCAACGTCCTGTTTGCCTTCATCGTATGCGTTTTAAACTGGCGCTCGGTGGCGAGGTATCTGGAGTATAAACAGGAGATCCGGACAACGTTTCTGATGCCTTTTCTGGCATCGGTGTTCATGGGTATTTCCTCGAGATGTCTGTATGATTTTCTGCACCATAAATTCAGCGCGTCGGTTTCCTGCGTGTGCGCGATCGCCTTTGCGGTGCCGGTGTATTTTGCGGCTCTTGTGGCATTGAAGGGGGTCACGAAGGAGGAACTTCTCCGGATGCCGAAGGGGGCGCTTTTGGTGAAGGTTTTGACAAAGTGCAAGCTGCTTCGGTAGGCTTCGGCGGTAAACTGCTTCGGTAGGCTTTGTGCGAAAGGAGGACGGTATGATCGGAATCATCGGCTGCGGCGCATCCGGGATGCTGGCCGCGATCACTGCTGCGCGGGAAGGCGCCTCCGTAACCGTTTTTGAGCACAATGAGAAGCCGGGTCGGAAGCTTCTTGCAACCGGCAACGGAAAATGCAATCTGACCAACGATAACCAGTCTCCCGAGAACTTCCGCGGCGACGACCGCGAGGCCATCGGGAGAATCCTGAATATATTTACGAAAGACGATGAGCTCGCTTTCTTCCGCGAGATCGGAATCATCACCAGAGAGAAGCGGGGATACCGCTATCCGCATTCGGAGCAGGCGGCGTCGGTGGTAAATGCCCTTGCTGCGGAGATGAACAGACTCCGTGTCCGTGTGATCTACGGTGCGGACGTTACCGGCGTTGCGCGCGACGGCGATTCCTACGTGATCTCCTACACCTGCGGTGGGGCGGCAAATGAGGCCCGCGTCACATCCTGCATTCTTGCTTGCGGCGGCCCTGCAGGGGAGAGGCTCGGCGAGAGCGACACGGGATTTCGGATCCTTCGGAAGCTGGGCGTTGCTGTGGGACGGTATGTACCGGCCCTTGTGCCGCTTATTGCGGAAAATAAACACGCCAGGACCGTTTCCGGAGTTCGTCTGGAGGCCGGCGTGACGCTTTCGGTAACGGAACGAGACGGCGCGAAGAAAGAATACAAAGAGCGCGGCGAGATCGTATTTACGGACTACGGCGTGAGCGGCATCCCCGTGATGCAGTTGTCCCGCTTTGCGGCGGTTGCGCTTGACCGGGGCGGACGGGCGCAGATCACGCTTGACTTCATGCCGGAGTATACGACCGAGGAAGTTTCCGAGGAAGTGAAAAGGCGCATTGCGGATGCGCATTTTTCGAACCGGAGCGTCGAGGAGGCGCTGGAAGGCTTTGTGCCCGGGAAACTTCGGTATGTGCTTTTGCTGCGGGCGGGCGTGGATCCCGTGAAGGCTGCAGCAGGCATGACGGACGCAGAGATTGCCGCGGTGACGACGGAGCTTACGGCCATGACAATGACCGTGACCGGGACGAGACCCTTTGCAAATGCGCAGGTGACCTGCGGAGGCGTACCGCTTTCGGAAATTGTGCCGGATCATTGTGAAGTTAAGAATATGCCGGGGCTGTTTGTGACCGGCGAGCTACTGGATATGGACGGAAACTGCGGCGGCTACAATCTGCAGTGGGCATTTGCCACGGGGGCGATCGCCGGCCGGGCCGCAGCCAAGCGATAGGGGAAACGAGGAAGCCTGTGCAGCTAAAGATTTCTCAATTGCATTTGCCGATTTCGTACACGGAAGAGGATCTGAGGAAGCGTGCCGCGGCGGTTTTGCGCGTGCCTGCGGGCGACATCGCCGGGGTTCGCATGCTTCGAAGGTCCCTTGACGCCAGAAAGAAAGAGGATATTTTCTACTCCGCAGAAGTTTGCGTGACGCTTGCGGAGGGCCGTTCTCCGAAGGGAAAGCCCGGCGAAAAATGGAGCTACTACAAGGAGACAGTGTACGACCCGATGCGGGCCCGCAAAGAGGCAGTTGCCGACGGCGGTGCGACGCGATTGCCGGCGTTATCGGAGCGGCCGGTGGTGATCGGCGCGGGACCGGCGGGACTCTTCGCGGCGCTTACCCTGGCGCAGGCCGGATATCAGCCGGTGCTTGTGGAGCGCGGACGGTCCATCGAGGGACGCACGAAGGATGTGGAGCGGTTTTTCCGGGAAGGCGTCCTTGATCCGGACTCGAACGTGCAGTTCGGAGTCGGCGGTGCGGGTGCATTTTCCGACGGAAAGTTGAATACGTTGATCAAGGATAAGGAGGGCCGCGGCGCTCATGTGCTGCGCACGTTTGTGAGCTGCGGTGCTCCGGAGGATATCCTGATCTCCAATAAACCCCACGTGGGGACAGACCGGCTTCGCATTGCGGTCGGCCGTATGCAGGAGGAGATCGAACGCCTGGGGGGGACCGTTCTTACGGAGACGACGGTGACCGGCCTGGAAATCGCCGACGGACGTCTGACGGGCGTTTCGGTAAAGCGGGAAGGCGAGGCTTTGCGCGTCATAAAGACGCAGACCGCGGTGCTTGCCATCGGCCATTCGGCAAGAGATACCTTTTCCTATCTTGCAAAGGCCGGCGTACCCATGGAGCCTAAGGCATTTGCCATGGGAGTCCGGGTGCAGCATAAAAGAGAGTTCGTAAACCGCGCGCAGTACGGTGCGTTTGCGGATAAGCTGCCTGCGGCGGATTACAAACTGACGCACACCTGCAAAGACGGGCGCGGCGTGTACACTTTCTGCATGTGTCCGGGCGGCTATGTGGTGAACGCCTCGAGCGAGCCGGGAAGGCTTGCCGTAAACGGCATGAGCAACTTCGACCGCGCTGCGGAAAATTCCAATTCCGCGGTGGTTGTCACCGTGAGTCCGGAGGATTTTTCGGCGGATTACGAGCGGTTGACGGCGTCTGAGGACGTATTTGCCGGAGCACCGAAGAAAGACGAGATTCCTGCTGCGTTGCTCGGCATGGAGTACCAGAGAAGGCTCGAGGAGCTTGCCTACAGGGCGGGAAAAGGGAAGATCCCCACGCAGCGCTATGCGGACTTCAGAAATGGCGTGCCGAGCGACGGCGCCGGCGCGATCAAACCGGTATGCATGGGCGATGTGACTTACACGGAACTGCATGCGGTGCTGCCTCCGTACATGGCGGACGCCATCGCGGAAGGTATGGAGGCCTTTGACCGGAAGATGCCCGGCTACGCCTGCGATGATGCGCTGTTGCAGGCGATAGAATCCAGAACGTCCTCTCCGGTGCGCATTGTGCGGGACGGGACGCTGCAGTCGGAATACTGCAGGGGACTGTATCCCTGCGGCGAGGGCGCGGGATATGCCGGCGGCATCATGTCCGCGGCGATCGACGGTCTTCGCGTCGCGGAGGCGATCCTTGCGGAGTGGGATCCGCCTGCGAAAACCTGCAAATAACAAGAAAACAGTTGACATTCGAACAGTTTTTTTATAACATACGGCAAAACGGAGGAGTGGTGACATGGACCGGGAAGCCTTGATGGCACAAAAGAAGAGAATCGTCGTAAAGATCGGATCGTCGACGTTGACGCATCCCGAGACGGGGGATATGGATCTTGTAAAGATGGAGCGCCTCGTTCGCATCTTAACGGACATTTCCAACAGCGGAAAGGACGTGGTTTTGGTATCCTCCGGCGCGATCGCCGTGGGAAGAAAGACCATGAAGATTTCGGAGCGTCCGAGAAAGAAGTCCGTCAAGCAGGCGTGCGCTGCCATCGGACAGACGCGTCTGATGATGGTGTATCAGCGTCTGTTTGCGGAGTACAACAAGATTCCGGCGCAGATCCTCATGACGAAGCTTACGATGATCCGTGACGAGAACCGCAGAAATGCGCGGGCCACATTTTCCGAGCTCCTGGAGATGGGCGTCATCCCCATCGTCAACGAGAACGATACCGTCGTCACCGACGAGATCGAGTTCGGCGACAACGACACGCTCTCGGCGATCGTTGCTGCCTTGATCCATGCGGATCTTTTAGTGCTTCTGTCGGATATCGACGGTCTGTACGATGATGATCCGCGGGCAAATCCGGACGCAAAATTCATCGAGGAGATCGATTACATCACCGACGAGCTCGAGGCTATGGCCAAGGGCGCGGGGTCGGATGTGGGAACCGGCGGAATGGCCACGAAGATCGCCGCGGCGCGGATCGCAAACGACGCGGGTGCCGACATGGTCATCTGCAACGGAAATGACATTAAAAACCTTCGGCATGTGATCGAGGGGCGGAAGGTAGGAACCATTTTCCGCGCACATAAAAATGAAAACTTTCATCTGATCAACTATCTGACCGGAAAGCAGAAAGAGAAGTAAGGCAGGAGGGATTCCATGACAGACGAGGGAATCAAGCGCATCAACGAGCTCTATCACAAGTCCAAGGAGGTCGGTCTGACCCCGGAGGAGAAGGAAGAGCAGGCGAGGCTTCGCGCGGAATACATCCGTTCCGTTCGCGAGAATCTTAAGAGCATGCTGGACAACATCGAAGTTGTCGATTAATACATACTACGGAGAATCGGAATGGAAAAAGCAGAACTTCGCAAGGTCATGAAACGCAAGAGAAGCTCCCTCTCGGCGGAGCGCATCCTCCTTTACAGCGGATGCATCGCCGAGCATCTGGTGGAGAGAAGGGAATACGCCGACGCGTCGGTGGTGCTTGCGTACATGTCCTTCAGCTCCGAAGTGAACACACACTTTTTGATCGAGAAGGCCTGGAAGGACGGAAAGCGCGTCGCGGTGCCCAAGTGCATCGACGAAAAACAGCTGGATTTTCAGTATATTCACTCCTTTGACGACCTGGCGCCGGGACGGTTCGGCATCATGGAGCCGGTGACCGGGGAGAGCGTTGTGTACGATTCCGAGGACAAATGCCTTTTGCTGCTGCCGGGTGTTGCGTACACCAACACGGGGGATCGCCTGGGGTACGGCGGCGGATACTATGACCGATATCTTAAGAAACATGCGTCGATCCCGAGGGTGATGCTTGCGTACAGCCTTCAGGAGGCGGAGAGCCTGCCGGTGGACGAGCAGGACGTACCCGCGGATATGATCGTGACCGAGATCGGTTGCATTGAGACCGGAAAGGAGCGTTTTGCATGAACCTGATGATCGTAGGAAAGAACGCGCAGGAGGCGTCGAGAAGCCTTGCGCTATTGGATACCGAGAAAAAGCGGGAAGCGCTTCGCAAGATCGCCCTGCTTTTGACCAAGAAGCAGAAGGAAATTCTGGCCGCAAACGCGGTGGATGTGGAAAATGCCGTCAAAAAGGGCGTGAAGGATTCCATGGTGGATCGGCTTCGTCTGACCGAGGCGCGCATCGACGCCATGGCGGAGGGACTGCTGCAGATCACGGAACTGCCGGATCCGGTGGGCGAGGTAATCGACCAGTGGAAGCGTCCCAACGGACTTCGCATCCGCAAGGTTCGTGTTCCCATGGGCGTCATCGGGATCATCTATGAGTCCCGTCCCAACGTGACCGTGGATGCCTTCGGCCTTTGCTTTATGACCGGCAACGCCGTGATCTTAAAGGGCGGCAGCGACGCCGTAAACAGCAACGTGGCTCTCGGAAAGATCCTTCGCAAAGGCCTTGCCGACTGCGGGATTACCGAGGATGCGGTGTATGTCATCGAGGACACCGACCGCGAGACCACAAAACAGCTCATGCGGCTTAACCAGTTTGTGGATGTTCTGATTCCCCGCGGCGGTGCGAATCTCATAAAGACAGTGCTTGAGAACAGCACGATCCCGGTGATCGAGACCGGCACCGGCAACTGTCATATTTATGTGGATAAGAAGGCCGACCTTGCGAAGGCCGTTGAGATCATCATTAACGCAAAGACGCAGCGCATGGGCGTTTGCAATGCCTGCGAATCTTTGGTAGTGCACCGCGATGTGCTCGCAAAATTCCTTCCGATGCTCTCGGAGGCTCTTGCTCCGTACCATGTGGAGATCCGTGCGGATGAGGATGCCAGGGCGGTTGTGCCTGCATTTTCCGAGGCCACCGAGGAGGATTTCGGAACCGAGTATCTGGATGCGATCCTGAGCGTGAAGACGGTCGACTCCGTGGAGGAGGCCATCGAGCATATCAACCGTTACCACACAAAGCACTCCGATGCGATCATCACGAAGGATTGCAAGGCGGCGGATCTGTTCCTTCGGGCGGTGGACAGCGCGTGCGTGTACGTAAACGCCTCGACGCGCTTTACCGACGGCTTTGAGTTCGGTTTCGGCGCCGAGATCGGCATCAGCACGCAGAAGCTTCATGCGAGAGGTCCGATGGGCCTTGCGGAGCTTACGTCCTACAAGTATCAGGTGGTCGGAAACGGCCAGACACGCAAATAAGTTATCAGGCGGGCCGTGCAAGCGGCCCGCTTTTGGGAGTTAACCATGGAGATGTCATTCAATACCGATTTTACGGACCGCGTCATCTTAGCGGCGCCGGCGGAGGAGCCCGAGCGGCAGTATTACTTCATCGATGTGATGAAGTCCATCCTCTCGGAGCAGGCGGAAAGACTCGGCCGGAAGCTTACGATGCATATCGAGACCTTCGGCTGCCAGATGAACGAAAAGGATTCGGAGACCCTGGCCGGAATTCTCGGCGCCATGGGGTATGAGGAGTCGGACAGCGAGGACGCCGATCTTGTGTTGTACAACACCTGCACGGTGCGGGAAAATGCCAACACCCGCGTCTACGGCCGCATCGGTTATCTGGGAAACCGCAAGAAGATCAA
>CACZRV010000081.1 GCA_902783725.1 uncultured Lachnospiraceae bacterium
AGCGCATGGGCGTTCTTAAGTAAGAATGGTTTCGGGTCTTGCGGCTGTGCCGTCGCGGCGCGGCCGGAGGCCCGTTTGTTGTTGATTGACGGCGGATCCGAAGGCCTTTTTGCGGGCGTGCGGAGCCGTCGGATCCCTCGAAAAATGAAAAAGGTGGTGGGTTCCATGACACGTATTATCATGAACGGCTGCAACGGCCATATGGGCAGAGTCATCTCCGAGCTGGTGGCTGAGGATGAGAATGCCGAGATCGTTGCCGGTGTAGATCTGGTGGCACCGAAGGATGCGACGTACCCGGTGTATGCGGCATTTTCCGATGTGAAGGAAGAGGCCGATGTTTTAGTGGATTTTTCGACGCCGAAGATCCTGACTGCGCTGATCAATGAGGCGAAGAAGCGCAAAATGCCGCTGGTTCTGTGCACCACGGGCTACACGAAGGAGCAGATCGCGGAGATCACCGAGGCTTCGAAGGAGCTTGCCATCGTTCGCTCGGCAAACATGTCGCTCGGTATCAACGTTTTAATCCGCCTTGTGCAAGAGGCCGCAAAGACCCTCGCTGCGGAAGGCTTTGACATCGAGATCGTGGAGAAGCATCACCGCCTGAAGAAGGATGCTCCCAGCGGAACCGCGTTGGCGATCGCGGACGCCATCAACGAGGCGCTTCCGAAGGCGAAGGAGTACGTGTTTGACCGCTCGCAGAGAAGCGAACAAAGACCGAAGGATGAGATTGGCTTGAGCGCGGTGCGCGGCGGCACCATCGTCGGCGACCACGACGTATTGTTCTGCGGACCGGACGAGGTGATCACCATCAGCCACATGGCGTATTCGAAGGCCATCTTCGGCAAGGGCGCCGTTGTGGCAGCGAAGTTTTTGGCAGGAAAGAAGCCGGGCCTTTACACCATGAAGGACGTTATCGGCTGATCGTGCGGGGAGACAGACGAAGTAACTCATCAGGAGGCATATCGTGATAACTGTAGAACATCTGGTGAAGCAGTACGGCGATTTCCGCGCCGTCGATGACTTGAGCTTCACCGTGGAGAAAGGTGAGATCCTCGGCTTCCTCGGACCAAACGGTGCGGGCAAGTCGACGACGATGAACATGATCACCGGCTACAACTCCGCCACCGAGGGCGATGTGACCATCAACGGCTTCAATATCTATGACGAGCCGGAGAAGGCAAAGCGCTGCATCGGTTACCTTCCGGAGATTCCGCCGGTATATCCGGACATGCGGGTCAAGGAGTACCTGCGGTTTTGTACGGAGCTGAAGGAGATCCCGAAGAAGGATCGCGAAGCGGAAGTGAAGCGCGTGATGGATCTTTTGCATGTCACGCACATGCAGAACAAGATGATCAAGCATCTGAGCAAGGGTTACCGCCAGAGAGTGGGTCTTGCCCAGGCGCTGGTCGGCGATCCCGAGGTGCTGATTCTCGATGAGCCCACGGTGGGCCTCGACCCGATGCAGATCACGTGGATGCGGGAGATGATCCGCAGCCTCGGCAAGGATCACACGGTTATCTTAAGCTCCCATATTCTGTTTGAAGTCAACGCGGTCTGCGACCGTGTTTTGATCATTAACCACGGCAAAAAGCTTGTCATCGACACGCCGGAGAACATCATCCGCAACCTCGGCGGAACCAGCGGCGTGCGCATTGTGGTGCGCGCCGACGAGGAGGATTTTGTCGCGGCGGTTAAGTCCATCCCGAATCTCTCGAGATGCGAGAAGCTCTCCGAGGATGTGGGCGAAGGTTTGACGGCCTATGCGGTGTACTCCGACGACGGCGGCGAGATCCGCGACCGGCTGTTTGCCCTCTGCGCAGCCAGAGGCTTTATACTGTATGAGCTCAACGCCATCCAGAAGACGCTTGAGGATGTCTTTATCGCGATGACGGGAAAGGGGGATACGGTATGAAAGCAATTTACAAAAAGGAACTGCGGTCGTATTTTACGTCGTTCCTCGGCTATCTTTTCATTGCCTTTTTGCTGATCATTGTCGGCATTTTCCAATACCTGTATAATCTGCGGTACGGCTACGCAAACTTCGCGCTGGCGGTCGACGGAACGGCGACGTTCTTCCTGCTGCTGGTGCCCATGGTAACGATGCGAATCTTAGCGGAAGAGAAGCGTCAGCGCACCGACCAGCTGATCTTCACGGCGCCGGTCAGCGTCGAGCGCATCGTGCTCGGCAAATATCTCGCACTGGTGACCGTGTTCGGCATCGGCGTTCTTTGCATGTGCGTGTGCCCGCCGATCCTTCACATGTACGGCGCGACCAACTACGCGGTGGCATATACGACGATCCTGGCATTTTTCCTTCTGGGATGCACGTATCTGGCGATCGGAATGTTCATTTCGGCACTCACGGAGAGCCAGGTGTTCGCGGCGGTTGTGACGTTCATCGTGATCCTGTTTACGCTTATGATCGATATGCTGGTGGCGATGCTTCCCACCGGACATCTTCTGGCATTGATGGTGCTGATCGGATTGTCTTTGGTGTTGACGGTGATCACCTATGTGATGATGCGCAGCAAGATCGTCTCCATCGCGGTGGCAGTCGTGTCCGTGGGCGGACTTGTGACCGCTTATGCCGTCAATCCGCTGTGGTTTGACGGAAGCCTTGCGAAGGTGTTCGGATGGCTTTCGGTGCAGTCGCGGTTCACGCTGTTCCGCTTCGGTATCGTGGACATCTCCGCGTATGTTTATTATCTGAGTATGACGTTCCTCTTCGTGTTTTTGACCGTTCAGGCCATCAAGAAGAGAAGATGGGAGGCGTAACATGAAGAACAATGTACGATCCCGCAAATTCCGCGGCGGCGCTTACGCTACCGCAATCTCGTTCCTGGTAATCCTCGTCCTGATCGTAGTCAATCTGGTTTCGGGAAGTCTGTTTAAAAGATATGACGTCACCTCCACCGGAAAATACTCACTTGCGGAGGACACGAAGGAGTTCATCAAGGGTGTGACGACGCCCATCGATCTGTACTACGTCACCGCCGAGGGTGAGGAGGATCTCATCATCAAGACCGGTGCCGAGCAGATCGCCGACGCCAGCGATCTCATCACGCTGACCGTGAAGGATCCGATCCAGTACCCGCAGTTTGTGTACCGCTACAACAAGATGGCGGACATTACGAACAACAGTATCATCGTGGTCAACGCCGACAATCCGGAGCGGTATGTCTACATCGATTCGGAGCAGATGAAGACCTACCTGTTCAACAGCTCTACACTTGCATATCAGCAGACCGGCTATGACGCCGAGGTGGAGATCGTCAAGGCCATCGTCGAAGTGACGAGGGAGAAAAAGGGAACGATCTATGTGACCACGAATCACAGCGAGTACATCACGACCAGGCACGTTGAACAGGAAAAAGCAGGTCAGGTGTCGGATACCTTTGCCGACCTGATGAAGTTAAATGCATATAAGATCAAGTACTGCAACCTGATGACGCTGAAGGAGGTCCCGGAGGATTGTGACATCCTGATCATCGGAACGCCGCGGTCGGATTTTTCGGAGACCGAGGTGGAAGCTGTCAAAAACTATATGACGGCGGGCGGGACAGTGGTCCTGTCGATGCAGTATGACAGCAATGTGTTCATGAACCTTAAGTCGTTGCTGGCGTACTACGGCATCAGTTATACTGCAGGTGTGGTGTGTGACGAGGATTCATCCCGCACCGTGGGTGATACGCTGTATTATCTCCTGGCGGACTACGACGGCGGGACCACGGAGTGGCCGGATGTGGTGCCGATGTATGTCGAGGACAATGTGCGTCTCTCGACGAAGGTGACGAAGCTGATCACAACGTCGAAGAACGGTTACGTGAAGGCGAGCGACGACGAGAACGGATTTGTAAGAACGTCGAATGACGAGGCCGGAGAGTATCCTCTGCTTCTGAAGGTGGAGGACACTTTCGAGGGTAAAACCGGAACGATGTATGTGTTCGGTGCCACCTATTTCATGGCGGACGAACTGCTTACGGGAGGTTCCTCAATGGCGAACCGCAAACTCCTGGTTGACATTCTGAACGGTCAGGCAGGCGATACCGAAGAGGTTCTCTCCATCCCGGATACCACAGCTCTCGAGGAGGCACTGCAGATGACGACGGGGCAGAGAAACCGCATCGCCCTCGCATCCTTCCTGCTGCCGGTATTGATCCTGTTCGGCGGCGTTGTCGTTGTTTTGATGCGCCGTGTAGAAAAAGTAGCTTCCGCAGATTATGCGGACAAGGGTGAGGAATGAAACGATCCAGTATAATCAGTCTCTGCCTTCTGATCGCGGCAGCGGTGGGGCTCACGGTGTTGTTCATCGTTTTGAAAAACCGTGAGAACAAGCCCGCGGAGCCGGGGAAGGAAGAGTTCTTCACCGTGAAGACCATCGCGGCGGAGAGTGTTGACAAATTAGTGTTAAACAGTTACGCCTACTCGGGGACTTTTGTGAGAGAAGGCGACACGTGGTACCATGAGACCGATCTTTTGAACCAGGCGGTGATCGCGCAGTTCCCGGATTCGCTGTTATCGAACCTTCGCGCCATCGCGAAGGTGGACAATCCGGCGGCCGATTCGGAGTACGGCCTGGAGACGCCGTCCGCTGTTTTGGAGGCATTTGCCGGAGATTCGCGGCTGGTGAAGATCGAGCTCGGCGACAAGGTTCCCACGAAGAATTGCTATTACTGCCGGTTCGACGACGAGAAGACGGTTTACACCGTTTCCGACAACTTTGCGCGTATCCTCTTAAAGGATCAGGCGTATTACACCCGCGCGGTGACGCTGCCGGTGATCGACTCTATCAAGAGCATCACGGAGGTCACGGTCACGGGCACGCTGTTCCCGGAGTTTCACGCCGTGAAGAACAAGGACAATCCGTACGATTACTCGGGTTCGGGCATGTTTCCGTGGTATTTTACGACGCCCTACCGGGCGCAGTGGGAAGCGGACATCATCAACGGCAACTGGATGGATCAGCTGGAGTACTACCTGTCGATTCATCCCGAGAGCATGAAGACCCTGCGGCCGGAGGAATTTGCCGAATACGGTCTTAACGATCCGCAGGCGTCGCTTACGGTCGCGTACACCAACGGGGCCGGGACGGAGAGCGGCTCATATACGCTTTTGATCGGGAACCGTCAGGAGGAAACCGGAACGTACTATGCGAGATTTACGGGGCTTGACGTTTTGCTTGAGTTGTCCTCCTTCAAGGTGGCCATGATGTGCGATGTCGATGTCTTCGGAAACACCTACCATCCGGTGTTTTATCCGAGCATCCGGACATTTTCGAAGGTCACGGTCCGCGCCGGTGAGACAGTTATGGTATTCACGGGCGGGAAGGAAAACGGCGAGGATGTGTACCGCCTGAACGGCAGGCAGATCGAGAACTCGGAGGCCCTGGCGTGGGCGCAGAACATCATCTCGCTGAAGACCTCGGCGTTCCGTCCCTGCGAAACACCGCAGACCGAACCGATCCTCACGATCGAGGTGGAGGTTGCGGACAAGACAAAGTTTTCCGATATGACCATACGCATTTTCCGCGGGGAGGACGGCAGCGACATCGTCGAGCGACTCGGCGTCTGCGATTGCCGCATCGATTCGCGGACGGTGGATGAATTTATAAAAACAATGTCCGGCAAATAACCGGAAATCGAGAAAGGAAGGGCGGAAAATTCCGCCGGCAAACGGTATGAAAGAACGGTTAGAGGCTATTCGAAACGCCTGCTTCGCAAAGCTGGAGCAAGTGGAGTCCATGGATCTTCTCCAGGAGATCCGCGTGGAATTCCTGGGCAAGAAGGGTGCCCTCACGGAGGTTTTGAAGTCCATGAAGGACGTGGCTCCGGAGGATCGCCCCAAGGTCGGTGCGCTCGTCAACGACGCCCGTGCAGCGATCGAGGCAAAGCTCGACGAGGTGAAGGAGGCGCTTGCTGCAAAGCAGCAGGAGGCGAAACTTGCGAACGAGACCATCGACGTCACGCTTCCCGCGAAGCGCATGACGGAGGGCCATCGCCATGTGAACAACATCGCGCTGGCGGAGGTGGAGCGGTTCTTCGTCGGCATGGGTTACGAGATCGTGGACGGACCCGAGGTCGAGGAGGACTACTACAACTTCGAGGCGCTTAACATTCCCGCAAATCATCCTGCCAAGGATGAGCAGGATACCTTCTATGTGGGCGGCGACATTCTGCTTCGCACCCAGACATCCTCGGTGCAGGCTCGCATCATGGAGAAGGGCAAGCTTCCCCTTCGCATTCTCTCACCGGGCCGCGTGTACAGAGCGGACGAGGTGGATGCAACGCATTCGCCCTGCTTCCACCAGGTGGAGGGCCTTGTGGTGGACGACAACATCACGTTTGCGGACCTCAAGGGAACCCTTGCGGAGTTCGCGAAGGAGATGTTCGGTGCCGAGACAAAGGTAAAATTCCGCCCGCATCATTTTCCGTTTACCGAGCCCTCGGCCGAGATGGACGTATCGTGCTTCAAGTGCGGCGGCAAGGGCTGTCGTTTCTGCAAGGGCAGCGGCTGGATCGAGATCCTGGGCTGCGGCATGGTTCACCCCCGCGTTCTGACGATGAGCGGCATCGATCCGGAGAAGTACACCGGCTTTGCCTTCGGCGTCGGACTGGAGCGTATCGCGCTTCTCAAGTATGAGATCGACGACCTGCGCCTTTTGTACGAGAATGACCTTCGCTTCTTAAAGCAGTTCTGAGGAAGGCCCGAAACAAGAATACACATTGATACGGAGAGTACTATGAATACATCGTTATCTTGGATCAAGGCCTATGTTCCGGACCTTGATTGCACGGCACAGGAATATACGGACGCCATGACCCTGAGCGGTTCGAAGGTAGAAGGGTTCGAGCGTCTTGACGAGAATCTCGAGAAGATCGTTGTTGCGAAGGTGTTGTCCATCGCACCGCATCCGGACGCGGACAAGCTGGTTGTCTGCCAGATGCAGGTGAGCGCGGACGGCGAGACGCTGCAGATCGTTACCGGTGCGCCCAACGTTACCGAGGGTGCGCTGATCCCGGTTGTCCTGGACGGCGGACGGGTTGCGACGGACCACGACGGTAAGAAGGTGGAAGGCGGCACGAAGATTCAGAAGGGCAAGCTCCGCGGCGTGGAGTCCTTCGGCATGATGTGTTCCATCAACGAGCTGGGCTCCTCCCGCGAGTTCTATCCCGAGGCACCCGAGTACGGTGTATATATCTTTGATCCGGAGCTGTATCCGGATGTTAAGCCCGGCGATTCCGCAGTGGAGGCTCTGGGTCTTAACGACGTGAATTTTGAGTATGAGATTACCTCGAACCGCGTGGATTGCTTCGGCGTGATCGGCATCGCCCGGGAGGCGGCCGCAACATTCGGCAAGAAGTTCTGTCCGCCCGTTGTGACAGAGACCGGAAACAAGGAAAATGCAGCCGACTACATTTCCGTGGATGTTCAGGCCACCGACCTGTGCTCCCGCTATGTGGCGCGCGTTGTAAAGAATATCAAGCTGGCTCCGTCGCCTCTGTGGATGCAGAGACGCCTGGCCTCCAACGGCATCCGCCCCATCAACAACATCGTCGACATCACGAACTACGTGATGGAGGAGTACGGACAGCCGATGCACGCTTTCGACTATGACACCATTGCCGGCAGAAAGATCGTTGTCCGCCGCGCCGAGAACGGCGAGACGTTCACGACGCTGGACGGGCAGGAGAGAAAGCTCGACTCCGACGTTCTGATGATCTGCGATGCGGAGAAGAGTGTGGGTATCGCCGGTATCATGGGCGGTGAGAACAGCAAGATCACGGACAATGTGCAGACGATGCTCTTTGAGGCCGCCTGCTTCGACGGAACGAACATCCGCCTCTCAGGAAAGCGCCTCGGAATGCGCACGGACGCACAGGCGAAGTTTGAGAAGGGACTTGATCCCAACACCACGATGGAGGCCATGAACCGCGCATGCCAGCTCATTGAGGAGCTGGGTGCGGGCGAGGTCGTCGGCGGCTGCGTGGATGTGTATCCGAACCCGAAGCAGCCCTGGAGAGTGAAGTTTGATTATCAGAGAACGAACCGCGTTCTCGGCACGGACATCGACAAGGAGACGATGATCCGCTACTTTGAGACCATTGATCTGAAGTATGACTGGGCTACGAGCGAGGTGATCGTTCCGACATGGCGTCAGGACGTATTGTGCCACGCCGACCTCGACGAGGAGGTTGCCCGCTTCTTCGGCTATGCAAACATCCCCGTGACGCTTCCGAAGGGTGCCGTCAAGGGTATTATTCCGCTTGACCGCAGACTCAACGATATGGCGAGAGACGTTGCGGAGCAGTACGGATTTTCCGAGGCAATGACTTACAGCTTCGAGAGCCCGAAGGTGTTTGACAAGCTGCTGCTCGCAGCGGACGACAGGCTTCGCGCCACCGTGACGATCTCGAACCCTCTCGGGGAGGATTTTTCGGTGATGCGCACAACGCCCTTGAACGGCATGCTGACGTCCCTGTCCACCAACTTTAACCGCCGCAACAAGAACGGCCGCCTCTATGAGATGGCGAAGATCTACCTTCCGAAGGCGGTTCCGGTGACGGAGCTTCCGGACGAGAGGATCCAGTTCACGCTGGGCTTCTACGGCGACGGCGACTTCTTCGACATGAAGGGCGTGATGGAGGACTTCGTCGGTCGTGTCGGCATGAAGGGAACCCTCACGTACAAAAATGACGGAGCCTATCCGTTCCTGCATCCCGGCCGTCAGGCGGAGATGCTCTACGAGGGTGAGAACATCGGCTACCTCGGCGAGGTTCATCCGACGGTTGCACAGACTTACGGCATCGGTGACCGCGTCTACATCGGCGTGATCGATATGCCGAAGATCTGCGAGAAGGCAAGTTTCGACATCAAGTACGAGGGCATCGCGAGATTCCCGGCTGTGACGAGAGACCTTTCCATGGTGATGAAGAAGTCCGTGCTTGCGGGCGACGTGGAGGAGGTTATCCGCAAAAACGGCGGCAAGCTCTTGGAGGAGTACCATCTCTTCGACATTTACGAGGGTTCGCAGATCCTGGAGGGCCACAAGTCGATGGCGTATTCCGTGACGCTGCGCTCGAAGGATCACACGCTGACCGATGAGGAGATCACCGGCGTGATGAACGGAATCCTGAAGGGACTTGCGGCGCTCGGCGTTGAGCTTCGTCAGTAACCGGTACAGTATGAAAATGTCAGATAAACTGCGCACCTTTCTGACGGTCTTGTTCGTGATCTACCTCGCGGCGCTTATATACGGACTGTTCTTCGCGACTCAGTTCGGGCGCACGCAGGAGCTTGAGCACGGTGTCAATCTGATTCCGTTTGCGGAGATCTTCCGGTTCTGGAAGGGACCGGAGAGCCTTGCAAACTCGCAGTTTTGGTACAATGTGGTCGGCAATATCGCAGTGTTTGTGCCTCTTGGATTTTTCACGGCATTGCTTCTTCGGAGGCGCTACTATGGGGCATTTGCGCTGGCGGTGACATACATCGTCAGCCTTCTTGCAGAGGTGCTGCAATACCTCTTAAAGGTCGGCACCTTCGATATTGACGACGTCATTTTAAATACTTTCGGCGGACTGCTCGGTATCCTCATCGCCGCGGCAATCCGGAAGAAGTACGATGTGCGGGGCCGCCGCGGGCGGTGATGCACAACGTGCGTTTTGGAACGTTACGGAGGTTCCCATGAACATTCCGATTCCCGAAAAAACAACGGTTCATTACAAGGGGCGGCAGCGGTCCATCCTGGGGAAGGTTTCCCTCGGAGTCGGGTTGTCGGCCCTGTTCTTCCTTGTGTTCCTGATCCTGTACGGGCGGGCGCATGAGCTTCCCGGAATCGGCGGGCTCGGGCTCGTCAACGGGCTTTTGGCCATTGCCGGGACATTGTGCGCGACCACCGCGCGCAGGGAGACGCCGTTTCTGGACGGCTACGCTTTGGCGGGGCTTATTCTGAATCTGGGGATCGTCGTGGCGACCTTTTCATTAATGCTGATCGGCGCAGCGCTGTAGGCGCCGGTCCGGAGGACGGAAAATGAAACAAAAAAAGATAGAAAAACCGGCGATGCTCTCCTGGGGGAGCGAGGAGCGGGAGCGTCTTTCGCTTGTGACGGCGGGAATCAGGCGTTCCGCGAAGGCGGCAAATGCACCCGCCGGACTTTCGGAGCTCTCGGAGCTCGTTGCCACCTGCAAAAAGCTTTCCGATGCGGTGCAGAGCGGCGCGTGGGAGACCATGAGCCGTGCGGAGAGGGAAGCATTTCACGAGGGCTGCTTCGGGATGCTTCGCGAGGAGGCATACCGCACCTCGATCCTCAATCCCGATGTGAGCGCAAAGACCTACGGAAATGCCTATGCACAGGTGATCTCCGCACTGGGGGCGGAGCTTCAGGAGACGATTCCGTACCTGATGCGCGGCATCCGCAAGCCGTTTCTGTACGCCTGCGAACTGATCGCCGAGGTGTTCGGACACATCGAGAAGGACGGCGTCGACCGCGGAATCAAGCAGAGCCTTTACTACTATGTGCATGATTATTTCCGGGAGTATTCGGAACTTCGCGTGTACGACCGCTACAACGAGGCTGCGGCAAAGCAGCTGGAGGAGACGGTGCGCCGGGCGGCGGAGAACGAGGACTGCCTGTACGACTTCGGACTCCAGGTTGCGGACGGAGCGGTGCAGATTCACCGCTATTTGGCAGAGCAGCCGCAGGAGACCATCGACCTGATGGCGAAGACCTTCGTAAACGGCTATCTGGACAGCTTTGAAACCATGCGGATCGACCGCAGCAAAAAAAGCTCGGTGTCGCTGGAGACAGAGCTCGGCTTTGAGCGCGTCACGGCCCGCGCGGCAACGATGTTCCGCGAGGCGGGACTTGAGCCGCATATGTTTTTGCAGAACCGCCTTCTGGTCAACAAGGCGGCGTTCCAGACCCGTGGAATCTGCGGAAGCTCCTTAAACCGCCAGGCGACATACGACCATCGAAACAACGCGCTCTTGGTGATGCAGCGGTCCTTGCTTGACGTGTGCATCACAAGCCTTCGCGAGTCGATGGAGTCGTACCGCGCGGTGATGGCGGAGTACGCCGGACCTGCGGTGCAGGAGGTGTTCGGTGTTCCGGATATCGAGTTTGTGAACAAGAAGCCGGTGCCTACCGCCAAGGGACGGACCGCGGGATATATCAGTGAGCTGCAGGGCCGAATCGTAGGCCTTGTCACGCAATACATCAAGCCGGAGGAGAGGACGTTCACGATCATTGCCTATCCGGTTCCCTCCATCGGTGAGCGCTTTGCGGAGGTGTTCCGCGAGACCATCGCGTGCAATACACTTCCGAACGCGCGCTATAAGGAGATTCAGCAGAAGCTGATCGACGTGCTGGACCGGGGCGCCTATGTGACCGTCACCGGCCGCGGC
>CACZRV010000082.1 GCA_902783725.1 uncultured Lachnospiraceae bacterium
CTCATCGAGGAGCTTCTCGGCATCCTTTCCGGTGATGTTCATGTTGATGAGATCAACAAGCATCAAATGGTTGTCCGTGCCGTCGGAAACGATCTTGAATCCGCGGCTCTGAAGTCCCTTGCAGAGGGCCTGTGCGTTCTTCACGATGTTGCCTGCGTACTCCTTGAAGGACGGCTCCAGTGCCTCCTTGAAGCATACCGCCTTGGCAGCGATCACATGCATCAGAGGACCTCCCTGGATTCCCGGAAATACGGCCTTGTTGAACTTGTGCTCGTCGGCAAATGCCTGCGAGGAAAGGATCATGCCGCCTCTCGGTCCGCGGAGCGTCTTGTGGGTCGTCGTGGTGACAACGTGCGCGTACGGGATCGGGCTCTCATGGTAACCGCCGGCAACCAGGCCTGCGATGTGAGCCATATCCACCATCAGGTAAGCTCCCACCGAATCGGCGATCTCGCGGAAGCGCTTGAAATCAATCTTGCGTGCATATGCGCTGGCACCCGCGATGATCAGCTTCGGATTGCACTCCTTCGCGATGCGCTCCACCTCATCGTAATCGATGAAACCGTTGTCGTTAACGCCGTAGGGAACGATGTTGAAATACGTTCCGGAGAAGTTCACCGGGCTACCGTGGGTCAGGTGACCGCCGTGTGCAAGATTCATACCCATCACGGTATCGCCGGGCTTGAGGAGTGCGAACTGCACTGCCATGTTTGCCTGTGCACCGGAGTGCGGCTGAACATTGACGTACTCGCAGCCGAACAGCTTCTTCGCGCGTTCGATCGCAAGATTCTCCGCGATATCCACGCATTGGCAACCGCCGTAATATCTCTTGCCGGGATAACCCTCGGCATACTTGTTGGTCAATACACTTCCCATCGCCGCCATGACAGCCTTGCTCACAAGGTTCTCGGAGGCGATCAACTCAATGTTCTCTCTCTGACGGCCGAGCTCCAGCTCAATGCTCTGTGCAAGCTCGGGATCAACAACCTTCACATCATCGAATGAATACATAGTGGTTTCCTTTCCTGATTGTTTTATAGCATGGGCCTGCGCCCGAACTATCATTTTCCGGAAATCAAAATCCGACTCTCGCGCCGTAAAATGCCATCGCGCACATGCCGTTTCCGACATGACTGCCGATGATCGGGCCGATGGAGTACACGCGGATATCCGCATTCGGGAATTCCGCAAGGACCATCTGCCGCAATGCTTCCGCCTTCTCCGGGCAATCCGCATGCGCCATCATAATGGTCTGATGATCCGGGTCCGCTGCCTCCTCGCGAAGGCGCTTTAACATATACTGCAGTGCATTTCTCGTGCCGCGCTCCTTGGAGACGACCGTAAGCTTCCCCTCCGTGTCTACCGTAAGGATCGGCTGAATCTTCAGTGCACTTCCGACGATGGCCTCAAACGAGCTGAGCCGTCCGCCGCGCTTTAAATGCATCAGATTCTCCACCGTGAACCAGTGGCATATATGCTTAAGATCCTCATCGACGAAGGCGATCAGCTCATCCATCGACAGACCTTTCCGGTACTCTTTCGCCGCGCGGAAGATCAACAAACCCTCGCCCGCCGAAGCGCTGAGCGTATCGAGAACGTACACTCTGCGACCGGGATAGTCCTCCTCGAGGTCCCGGGCCACCATATTTGCCGTCTGGCAGCAACCGCTTAAGCCCGAGGAAAAACAGAGATACAATACGTCTCTTCCTTCCTTCAGGGACGCTTCGAAGTAGCTTTTGTACACCAGCGGATTGATCTGTGCCGTCTTCGGCATGCCGCCGTCGCGAAGCTTCCGGTAAAACTCCGTCACCGTCATCTCCCGCTCGTCCGGATAGTGCATGTACTCCGTCTCACCGAAGAGAAATCCCATCGGGATGCACACAACCCCCATCTCCTCGTACGTGCGGGCGTCCAAATCGCAGGTGACGTCCGTGATCAATGTGTAATTGTTCATGTTCATTTCCCCAATAAAAAACAGATATCCTCAACATAACACGCCGTCCGGGACGGCGTAACCTTTCGCATCATAACACACATGCGGAGAAAAGAAAACAAAAAGATGAAAATTTATAAAAACGTTAGATTTCCGTGTTTCTTAATGCACAACGCTTGCCAGTAGCCCGTAGCTTATGATGTCTACGATCACCGCGGCCATCAGGATACCGAGAAGGATCGCGATGACGGCCTTCTTGATATCAAACTCCAGAAGCGATGCGATCAGCGAGCCCATCCAGGCGCCGGTTCCGGGAATCGGGATTCCCACGAAGAGCAGAAGGAAAATGAACTCTCCCTTCTCCGCTCCCTCGGACTTGCGGCTTGCGCGTTCCTCCAGCTTCAGGACCAGCTTCTTTAAGATGTTGTGTTTCTTCATGAACGCGAAGATCGCGCGGATGAAGAGCAGAATGAACGGGATCGGAACAAGGTTTCCGGCGATGCAGAGGATGTTCGCCTTAAGAAGCGGAATCTTCAAAAGCGAGGCAACCACCAGACCGCCGCGGAGCTCGATAAAGGGAACCATCGAGACAAGGAAGACGAACACTTCCTTCGGAAGCCAGCTTCCGAGGCTTTGATTATACCAGTCGACTAAGCTTTGCATCTGTCACATTTTACCGGTCTAAAAACCGGCGCACCTCCTGCTTCATATCCGCCGTCTCGCAGACGATGTTGTGGCGAACCGGAGCGGTCTTAAGCTCCACGATCGCCGCGGGCAGAGCCACATTTGCCGTCGCCGAAAGGCGGTCGATCAGCGCAAAATCCTCCTCATTGCTCGTCTTGCCGTCGATGGCAGCCATCACGCTTCTCGCGAACTTGAACGGGCTGGCCGTCGAAGCGATGACGGTTCTCGCGGGATCGTGGGAGGATGCCGCATATTTGCGGTATACGAAGCTCGCCACCGCAGTGTGGGGGTCTATCACGTACCCTGTGCGGTCATAGAGCGTGCGGATCGCCTCGGCCGTGTCCTCCTCGGTTGCATAACCGGAGCGGAAATCCGAGAGGCGTGCGCGCATCTCATCCGTAATCTCGTAGCGGCCGCCCTCCGAAAGACTCTTCATCAGGGAGGCGGTCACCGCGCTGTCGTCACCCGCGATGTGGTAGATCAGACGCTCGAGATTCGAGGAGATCAGAATGTCCATCGAGGGCGAACTCGTAAGTACGAACTCACGGTTGCGGTCGTAGGTTCCGGTCTCGAAGAAGTCGAACAGTACCTTGTTCGTGTTCGAGGCGCAGATCAGCTTGTCGATCGGCACGCCGATCTTCTTCGCATAGTACGCCGCCAGAATATTTCCGAAATTGCCGGTGGGCACCGTGACGTTGATCTTCTCTCCGTCCGCGATGTGTCCCTCGGCAAGAAGCTTTGCGTAAGCAAACGTATAGTAAACGATCTGCGGAACCAGACGTCCGATGTTGATGGAGTTTGCGGACGAGAAGCGGTATCCCTTGCCCGCAAGTTCCTCTGCCAAAGCAGCGTCGCCGAACATCTTCTTCACGCCGGTCTGGGCATCGTCGAAGTTTCCGGTGATGCCGATGACGCAGGTGTTGTCCCCTTTCTGCGTCACCATCTGTCTCTCCTGCACCGCGCTCACACCGTGCTTGGGGTAGAACACGATGATCTTCGTTCCGGGCACATCGGCGAATCCCGCCAAAGCTGCCTTTCCGGTGTCACCCGAGGTCGCCGTCAGGATCACGATCTCATCCTTGATCCCGTTCTTCCTGGCAGCCGTCGTCATCAGGTGCGGCAGAATGCTGAGCGCCATGTCCTTGAAGGCGATGGTCGCACCGTGGAACAGCTCGAGGTAGTAGGCGCCGTCGGCCTGAACCAAAGGAGCGATCTCCTCGGTGTCGAATTTGCTGTCATAGGCCGCATCGATGCACGCCTTAAGCTCCTCCGCCGTGAAGTCCGTAAGAAAGAGGGAAAGCACTTCAAATGCAGTCTCCCGATATGTCATCTGCGACAATTCGCTCATTGTCTTCGTAAGCTTCGGCATCGACGTCGGAACATAAAGTCCCCCGTCGGGTGCAAGCCCCTGCAGGATTGCCTGCGAAGCAGTCACTTCCTTCGCGCCCCCGCGCGTACTTCTGTAGATCATGTCCATATTGACAGCCTCCGAACCGGGTCCGGATTTTCCGAACCGCATAGTCGGAGTAAGTATAGCATATCGCGCCGTCACTTACAACCACATTTGCGCGCACGCGCGGTAGAATCTTCGCCCTGTTCGCGGGGTTTTGTTGTGCAATTATTCCCTGTGGACGGCCGCAGATCGGAAGGTGCGGCATTTTCCGCAGGGCTTACAGCTTAAAGCCGGTTCCCACGAACTGCGCGATGTCGCGCCCGGTGTCGTCGGTCACGTCCACATTGACAACCGCCGAGCTGCGCCCGTTCTTTTTGCACCGCGCCGTCGCGATCAGTTTCGTTCCCTTTGGCGCGTTCAGGTAATTGATGCTCACCTGCTGCGCCACGGTGGGCCGGTGGATCTGGTTCACGCACACCGCGAATGCAAAATCCGCAAGCGTGAACATGACGCCACCCATGATCCCGCCGTTGGCGTTTTTATGGCGGTCCGTAAGGGTCAGCTCACAGCTCGCCCAGTCCTCGCCGATACCGGTCACCGCCATGCCGTTCTCCGTCGCGAACCGGTCTCCCGTAAAATACTCCGCTGCCTCCGAAAGTGTTGCAAAAGTTCCCATTGCTTTTTGCGGCCGCGCCGGGCGGCCGCCCTCCTTTTCATTCTCCAAAACAGGGCCGCAAAAACCGCGGCCCCGCATGTTTCATTTTCCGTATTTGTTGTAAAATGCTATCGCCAAACCGCCGCAAGCTCCTCTGCAAGGATTGCCTGCATCTCCCCGGTTCTCGCGGCCACATCCCCCGCAAATGCCAGATTGAGCCGCGCCTTGTCCCGGTTCTGTTCGGGATAGGCGACCTTGAAGTAACAATCTCCCGCGAGATAGTCGGTCAGATAGCGGGCCGCAAGCTCCGCCGTCACCGCCAGAACACAGGGCACCATGGCCTCCCGTTCCGCTTCGGTCAGCATCCCGGCCATGGACTGCAGGTAGCCCCGGGCCACCGCGCGGTACCGTTCCGTATCAAGCGTTGCCGTCGGCTCTCCGGCGGTTCCCCCGGCCACCTTCGCAACCGAGCGCACCGAGTCCGCAAAGTCGTACGCCACCATGCCCGGCATCACCGTGTCGAAGTCGATCACCACCGCGCCGTACGGCGGGTCGGGTCGCGTGAACAGGACGTTATTGAATTTGGTGTCATTGTGGGTCACGCGGACGGGGTACTCTCCCGCCGCATACCGAAGCGATACCTCGCAGGCTCGTTCCTCCATAGCCTTCAGCGCCGCCAGTTCCCTGCGCACGGATGCGGTCCGCCCGCAGGCGTCCTTCTCCGCGGCCTTCCAAAGCTGCCGGAACCGCGCATACGTATCGTGAAAGCCCCGCACCGTCTCCTGCAAAAGCGCGGGATTTAAGTCCGCCAGTGCGGCGTTGCATTCGCCGAATGCGCGCGCCATCGCACAGAGCACCTCCGGGTCCTCCGGGGACAGTGTCACCGCCTCCAGATACTCCTCGACGCGCCAGTACTCCTCCGCTCCCTCATACCGCAGCGCCAAAAAACGCTCCCCGGTTCTCGCCACGGCGTACAGCCGCGGCGTCCGGATGCCCTTGCGCTGCAGATGATCCGACACCAGAGCCATGTTCCGGACCATGCTCACCGGTCTCGGGAGTGCATTCGGATTGATTCTCTGCACCAGATATGTTTGGAAAGAAGCGCCGTCCCGCACAGTCACCTTGTAGGTGAGATTCACGTTCCCACCGTACAATTCCTCTTCCGAGACGACGCTTCCCGCTATTCCGTATCTGCGCAGAATGGTTTCAATTCTGCCGTTCATAGTTTTTATTTGATCTTGATCAGATGTCCGTTCTTCTTCATTGACTCGATGATGGCGTCAACATGCTTCTCGCAGATTTCGTAGGTCGTAGCCTCGCTCATCACGCGGAGAACCGGCTCCGTGCCGCTGGCGCGAAGCAGTACGCGGCCCTGGTCGCCGAGCTCGGCCATGCACGCCTCAACCTGAAGCTTCACAGCCGGATCATCGAGGGTTGCCTTCTTGTCATCCACAACCACGTTCTTGAGAACCTGCGGATACATCTCCACCTCGGAGGCAAGCACCGAAAGCGGAAGCTGCGTCTCGATCATGACCATCATCACCATGATGGCCGTGAGGATACCGTCGCCGGTACGCGCATACTTGCGGAAAATGACATGGCCGGAGTTCTCGCCGCCGATCAGGTGATCATTTTCCTTCATGTTCTCGTATACGAAACGGTCGCCTACCGCGGTCTTCTCATAGCTGATGCCGATGCGGTCAAGCGCCTTGTAAAGGCCGAAGTTCGACATGATCGTCGTGACAACCGTATTGCTCGGAAGCTGGCCGATCTTCTTGAGGTACTTTGCACAGATGTACATGATCTGGTCGCCGTTTACCACATTGCCGTTCTCATCCACGGCAAGGCAGCGGTCCGCATCGCCGTCGAAGGCGAAGCCGACGTCAACCTTCTTCTCCTTCACGAATTCCTGCAGCCCTTCGATGTGGGTGGAGCCGCATCCGCGGTTGATGTTCGTGCCGTTGGGCTCGTTGTTGATGACAAACGTCTTTGCGCCCAGGGCGTCAAATACAGCGCGGCCGATCATCCAGGAGCTGCCGTTTGCGCAGTCCAGAGCAACCTTCCGGTTCTCGAAGGACTTCGTGGCAACGTTCGCAAGATAACCGATGTAACGGTTGCGGCCGGTGTAGTAGTCCACCGTGCAGCCGATGTTCTCGCCGGTGGCGAAGGGGATCTCCTCCTCGAACTCGCCGTCGATGTACTTCTCGATCTGATCCTGCAGCTCGTCATCCATCTTCTCGCCGTCGCCGTTCATCAGCTTGATGCCGTTGTCGGTGTAGGGGTTGTGGCTTGCACTAATCATGATACCGCAGTCAAAGCCGTCGGTTCTGGTGATGTACGACACACAGGGCGTGGTCGTCACGTGAAGAAGGTATGCATTTGCACCGGAAGCCGTGATGCCGGCTGCCAGAGCATTTTCATACATGTAGGACGAGCGGCGCGTATCCTTGCCGATGACGATCTTCGCCTGTCCTTTTTTGCCGTAGTGCCATCCTAAGAAACGTCCGATTGCAAATGCATGCTGTGCGGTGAGATCCACACCGGACTGTCCGCGGAAGCCGTCGGTACCGAAATATTTGCCCATGTAATTTATCCTCCTGTTGCGGATTCCGGCGAACCTGACTCCGGTCCGCCGAATCCGAATTAGTTACAGATTAGCCGTTGTAGCATGCCTCGTCGCACACCAGAATAACGTCGTCATGCAGATTGAGGAAGGATGCCGGGCAGCTGGTGGTCACCGTGCCCTTGAGCATCTGCATCACAGCGTCGTGCTTGTTCTTGCCGGTTGCAAGAATGATGATCTTCTTTGCGGAAAGGATCGTGCCCATGCCCATGGTGAGTGCATGCGTCGGAACATCCGCTGCGCTTACGAAGAAGCGTGCGTTTGCATCGATCGTGTCCTCGGTGAGGCTCGTCACGTGGGTCTCCGGAACCAGCTCTGCATCGGGCTCGTTAAACGCGATATGACCGTTGCGGCCGATACCGAGAACCTGAATGTCAGCGCCGCCCAGGGAGCGAACGAACTTCTCGTATCTCTTTGCCTCCGCCTCGCCGTCCGCGGCACTGCCCTGCGGAACATGCGTGTGCGTCTTGTCGATATTTACCTTGTCGAACAGATTCTTGTTCATGAAGTAACGATAGCTCTGATCGTTCTCAGGGCTGATCGGATAATACTCGTCCAGATTTACGGTCGTAACCTGCGAAAAATCGATCTCTCCCGCCTTGTTCATCTCTGCGAGCTTCGCATACATTCCCTCCGGAGTGGAACCGGTCGCAAGACCGAGCACCGCGTTGGGCTTCTTCTTCATAACGTCGGCAACAACCTCCGCAGACTTTGCGGATACTTCAGCATAATCCTTACATACAACAACCTTCATGTTAGTCTCCTTTGCTTACGCGGAACGACCCCGCGCACGCATGCACGGTCGCCCGTCCGATTTTTACAACACCGTAATAATTGTACTTCGTACAAAGGTTGAAATCAAGGAAAATGTCCCTTTCCGGCTCATTTTCCGTACAACGCTCGTTGATTATATATAACTATCGTTTCATTTTCAATCAATTTACGTTGAATATTTCGCCATAACACTTCAAATATTTTCGATATTGCGACGTAAAATATTGCACTTTTTGTTTTTCTCAAAAATTGTGATTTTTTCTTCCGTTGACACAGGAAGGCGCATCGATGTAGTATAGGCAAGAAAATGAAATTCTCCGAGCACGTCCCCGGGTAGCGGGGTAACCTGCCTCGCGGGGGCGTGCCCTCTCTCAACAATAGATGACTTCCCGGGTAATGTGCATTGCACATTCCCCGATTTTCTCTCTTCTCTAAATATCGCAAAGAAGCCGTTCGCAAGAACGGCTTCTTTGTATTTTTCAAATTTTTATCGAATGCTGCAGGGATGTCCCGGCAGCTTTCTTTTACTCCTCCGGCGGTATCTTATCCGGAATCGGATTCATCCCGAACGCAGGAAAGATATCATACATATCACTCCCGTTGAAATTGTACGAGAAGATGTACCCACCCTCTTCAATGTCCAAATGCACACTATATATGTCACCGACCGACTCCGAATGGTGCTCGATTCTTCGAAGGAGCACGTCCCTTGAAAACTCCTCCGCCCGGAAAATCGGGTTGTACATCGCGCTCTTCAACTCTTCCGGAATGGTTTGTGCGTACGGGATCTCATACTTTGTGATGTCGTAGCGCTCCGTTTCCGATGCACTCACCCGACGCCTTGCCGCATCCGCCACATCGGAAGCCTCTCGCACGCGGATTCCGAGCGTCGCCGGACCTTTAGCAAACCAGATCACATAGTACTCTTCCGAATCCTCCGAGTCAGAAGCGGCAAATGATTCCATAAACTCATAATACTGAAGCATTTTTTTCGGCAGATACGAATAAAACGGATACTGCGCTAACTCCTCAAAGCTCAGTTCGTTCCGCCAGAAAAATCTTTTGCTCTCACTTTCCGTCGGAGTAGGCGTTGCGGCATCCGTCGGCATGGCAGTCGGTGCAGCCGTCAGTGCACCTGTCGGCGCTGTTGTAGCCGTCGCCGGCATCGGAGTCATCGGCGGGACAGAAATATCATTTGGTGTAGGTTCAATCCGACCGACCGGATTCTCTTCCGCAGGCTTCCGAATTCCGAATAATCCGCCCCTGCTCACCAAAACGCCCAGGATTACCGCCGCAGCCACGGCAGACACGGTAACCAGCGTCCTCACGCGGACAGCTCGTCTTCCGGTCTTCAAAACCTTCGTTTTCTCGGTATACGGGTCCGCCTGCTCAATCAGTGACTCGTCAAGCTCGGACAGGCCGAGCAATATATCATTTTTCGTCGTCTTCATAAAGGATAGCCTTCCTTTCTCAGCTTGGCTTTCAACTTTTGACGCATGCGATGAAGGATGGACAGGGTTTTGCTCTCGCTGATGCCGTTCTTCGCGGAGATGCTGCGCACTGAAAGAAGATACCAGTACTTCTGGACAAATACGATCCGGTACAACTCCTTTTGTCCCTTCAAGAACTCACCGATACTCTCCACAAGCGCCTGCTCGTCCAGCTGCTCCTCCAGCGAATCGAACCGGCCGACAAAGTCCTCCACCTCGGCAAAGCTTACTGCCGCCTCCGTGCCGCCACGCTTTCCGCGGGTCTGCTGACGGTACCGGTTAATCGCCGTATTCCGCACAATTCTCGCAAGATACACCCTAAGGTTCTTCGGTTCCTGCGCCGGAAACGCCTCCCACATCCGCGCGAGGGCATCGTTAACACACTCTTCCGCATCCTCATGATTCCCGAGGATTCCGAAGGCAACCGAGTAGCAATATTTGCCGTACTTCTTTGCGGTCTCTCGGATTGCATCTTCCGAGCGTGCCCGATACATCGAAAGTATCTTCGCGTCATCCATAAAAGCCGTACCACCTGAACTACTGTTTTGAAGCTTCACATATAAAGACAACAAACCAAACAAAGAAATTGCATCCTAAGTACATTTTTTCGCAAAATGCAAAAAAGTCAAGCAGTAGGTTCCCTCTGCCTGACTTTTTTGTTTGCTATTCTCCCTCGCGGCTACTCCGCCTTCACCGTGATCACATAGTTCGCGATGCAACCGTTCTCGGCGGTCACGGTCACGACGATCTTCGTCTCCTTGCCGGACAGCGTGATCTTGCCGGTGCCTGCGATCTTCGCGGCCGACCGGACCGCTGTGGCGGCGACGGTCACCGACTTCGTTCCCGAGGGAGCCTTCACGGTGTACGCGTACGTGCCAATTGCAAGCGACGGTGAAAGCGAGACGCTCTTGCCGGCATCGGTCGTGACACTAAGCTTGGAAAGGTATGCGTTCGGCGTGCCGACATTTTTCGGCTCCGCCGCAGGCGCTGCGGGCATGTCCTCGTAGACCGGAATGCTGAAGGTCAGTGCCATGCTCTCGTAGCCCGACATGTTCTTGTACGCTTGATAAACCTTGAGCGCCTCCGAGCGCGGTGCGCGGGCGTTGGACATGTATTGGTGACTAAAGCGCGACGTCGAAGTCACGTTGTATTTCTGCAGATAGATCGTGTTCTGGCCGCGGTTGATGTACGTGCTTCCGATATAGTAGGCGCCGCCGACAATCGCGTCGTAGCGGTTGTTCCACGGGATCTTGCACGACTTGTTGAGGCTCGCGCTCGTGCCGCCGTATTTGGCGAACTTGAGGCCGTTTTTGATGGCGCCCATGGAAGCGGTCGAGTTGTACGCGCCGATGTTGTAGAAGTTGTAGTAACCCTCAAAGCCCTCGACATTGCCGGTTGCGCTCTTCGAGAATCCCGAGCCCGTCACGACCTCCTGCTTCACGCGGGAGGCGAGGTGGTACGGATTGACGCCCGAGTAGGCCGCCGCATCCATGAATGCCTGCGAGTACAGAATCGTCTTCTTCGCACCGCTTGCGTCGGTGTAGGAAAATGTCGTCTGATACATCGCGGTGCCCTTTAAGATGTTCTCGACACCCTCCTGCGTCTGCGTCTTCGGGTCGTACCGAAGGTCCTCGAACATGAAGATGCCCGACTCGGTCAGCCAGTTGCGGGGATCCATGTAATACTGCAGTCCGGCAGCCGAGATCATCACCCAGCTGCTACCGTCAAATGCCTTGAATTTGTCGGCGCCGTAGTCATACGCGCCCTCCGCATACGAGAGCCAGTCGCGGCCGGCGCTCGTCTCGATTAAGTTGTTGCCGATTGTGTTCTCTCCCGCGATCGCCGCCGACCAGGTGATGCCGGTCTTGTACGGCGTAAACTTCCACTGCGGGTGCTGCGCATGCAGCGTCGTTAAGTACGGAATGTAGCTCTCGGGGAAGCCCGCCTTGCGGCATTCTTCGGCAAATGCATCCGCATCCGCGTTCGGCGAGAACGCACCCTTCACGCCGGCGTCCGCCCAGGCAAGGTACTGCGACTGCACGTAGCCCGTGAGGATCGTGTCGCCGTCCGCCACGCGAACGCACATCCACTTGGTGTCGACGCTCTGCGACTCGCTCACAATGTAGGCAAATTCACCCTTCGCAAGCTTCTTCGCGCCGCCCGGTCCGCTCACCGCCGCAGCCGAAGCGTTCGCCTCCTTGCGAAGCACGACGCCGTCCGCATTTACGGTCGCCCAGATGCCCGAGCCCGCGATATCCGCGCAGATATATGTTCCGGACATGTAGCCCTCGTACGCCTTGCCGTCCACCGAAGCCGCGATGTGGTACCACACCACGTCGCCGACCGTGGCCTGACCTGCGATCAGCACTTTCTGTCCCTTCGGAAGCTTCGCGATGGAGTCGTAGGTCGTCCCCGCGCCCTTTCGCAGATTCACCTTGTCACCGGTCAGATGTCCGGTGTATTCGTATGTGTGCGCAAACGTTGCGCTCACGCCGGCATCCCCTGCGGACGCCGCCGTCTCGATGTAGCGCACTGCACCGCTGTTGTTGGATTCCGTGATCGGATACTCTGCGTCCGTCTTCACATAGTCGGAAAGCACGTACCCGCGGTATGCGACGTCGCCGATTTTCGCGGTCACCTCGTACCAGATATCTCCGTCCGCCTCGTAGGCGAAGGAATGGATCGTCAGTTTCTGTGCATTTTGCAATTGCACCGTCTTCGGGTACTCCGTGCCCGGGCCAACTCGCATGTTAAGGACCGTTGCCGCCACAACACCGCTCGTCTCATGAATCGGAGTTCCGGTCGGAGTCGCTGCCTTCGTCGGCGTAGGAGTCGGTGCCGAGGTCGGCGTCGGCGTTGCCGTCGGAGCCGTCGTTGGCGTCGGTGTCGGTGTATTGGTAGGTGTCGGCGTCGGCGTGTTTGTCGGTGTCGGCGTCGGTGTATTCGTAGGAGTCGGTGTCGGCGTGTTCGTAGGAGTCGGAGTGTTCGTAGGCTTCGGCGTAGGAGTCGCGGTCGCCACCGTGACGTAATCGCCGAACACATAGCCTTCCTTCGATTTGCCGCCGAGCGTCACCGTCGCGCGGTACCACTTCTGCCCCTTTGCGTCGCGGCTCTCCGAGAGCACCGTAAGCGCGTTGCCGCGGTAGATCATTCCGAGAACCGAGTAGGACGTGGACGGACCCGAACGCACATTGAGGCGTCCCACCGAAACGGTCGCCTTGCGGCCCGCAAGCGATGCATCCGGCGTCGGTGTCGGCGATGCCGTGGGCTTCGGAGTCGCAGTCGGCTTCGGCGTTGACGTGGGCTTCGGGGAAGGCGTCGCGGTCGGAACCGTGGACGCAGTCTTAACGTAGTCGGCCCACACATAACCGGTGACCGTCTTGCCGGACACCGTGGTCTCCACCTGATACCAGATCTTGCCGTCCGAGGATTTGTCTCTGCCGATGACCGTCACGGCATGGCCCTTCTTGAGGGTCGCAATCTTCGCATAGCTCGTTCCGGGGCCTTTGCGAAGGTTTAATTCGTTCGCCGTGATCGTTCCCGAGATCTTGTAGGAAGCCGCGGACGCATGCAAAGAAGGCAGCGTTCCGAAGAACCCTGCCAACTGTGTGAGTACCAGCACAACTACCGATACAATCGCGATTCGTGCCGCATGCTTCATCTTCACCTCAGCAGTTTTGCGATCAAAATACCTATTAGATACATTTTAATACGACTGCTGTAGAATTGCAAGCGATGATTCGCCGTATTTTCCGTTTTTTTGATCAAAAATCACGTTTTTCGCGCTCTTCGTCACGGTAGATCGAACGCAATCTCCAAAAGCTCATTGATTTCCGCATTTTCCGTTCCGCAACACGAGAAAAGCACCTCAAAAAAGTCCGCTGTCTCTGCATTTTTGAACGCATTTCTCCGCACATACTCGCGAATAACGGCATGAAAATTCTCTTCCCCGAGGATGTCTTCCAGCTCGTTTAAAACCTCCGCTCCGAGGGCGTAGATCGCGTGAACATACGTCTCATCGTTTCCGAAATCGAAATAGCCGCGGTTTAGCGGAAAATCCTTCCCCGGCGTCAGCTCATGGGGGGTGAGTGACCTGTAATACGGTGTATGATCCAATCTCATCCGATACGCGTTGTACACGCTCTCCGTGTACGAGGCGAACGATTCGTCCAGCCACGGCTCCTCGCCGGAATTGCTGCCGACGATACCCATGAACCATTGATGCCCGATCTCGTGGGCGATGATGATCTGAGCCTCGTACGAGTAAAACAGCCGCTCATCCGGATTTTCCGTAAAAAACATCCAGTCCGTGATGATCACGAGGTTCGGATACTCCATGCCGCCGGCCTCAATCTCGGCGAGCACGATGTCAAGCTCCTCGTACGGGTATCTGCCAAACGCCTCTCCGAACGCCGCAAACGACTCCTCCGCAGCCTCAAAACACTTTTCGCACGCATTCTCCGTCTGCGCCTCCGTGTGCAACAGTTTGTTGTAAAAAACGTTCACACGCACGCCCTCGACCTCCTTCGTGGCGAGTCCGAAGGTGTCCCCGGCGCAAAATACAAAATCGCGCACGCACGGTGCATCGAGCGTATAGACGGTCGTGTCGCCGGCCGTTTTTTTCTCTGTCTCGGTGCCGGTCGAAACCACGGTATACTTCGACGGAACCGTCAGTTTCACGTGGTAGTCCGCGATTTCGGAGTAAAAACACTCTCCCGTCTGAAAATACGGGTACCGCGACCACTCCCCGTCCGCATACTCTGCAAGAATCGGATAAAAGTTCGTGACGTTGAAGATGCCCGTCTGAGCTCCGTAACGGTCCTTAACCGTAGGAATCGTCGCCGTAAAGTCATACGTAAGCCGCATGTTCTCCCCGGGCGCCAACGGTTTCGCAAGCGGCACCCAGACGACCGACACATCCTCATCCCGCGTGATGGTGAGCGCTGTGTTGTCCCTTCCGTCCGTGACACCGGTAATCTCCGTGAGCGCCCCGTTTGTCGTAAAGCGAAAGACACTGTACCCTGCTGTCACCGCATCTTTAAACTGGCTGGAATAGTCCCGAAGGCACAGTTTGTCCCACGCATCCTCCGAGTCGTTAAAAAAGTCAAGCACGACATGTCCGTTCACGGTGCGATGCACCGAATCGAGTGTCAGGTCCATGTCATAGTGGTACCGCTCCTCCGTTGGAAACGCAATCTCACAGCCCGGATCGGGTGCGCTAAAGCCGGGCATCGGCGTGATCGGAACATGCGTTATCCTCGGCTCCAAGTCCATCGTCAGCGGTGTCGGCGACGCGGTCGGTGCCTTATCTTTCGAAGATGACTTTCGCCCGCAGGCCGCAAGCGGAAGTATCAAAATAACGACCAGCAGCAGGTTGATCACTGTATTTTTCGTTTTCATCTGTATTCCCCCCATGATACAATTTACTTAACCGGAATCAGTGTTGCGATAATGTTGATCAGAATCAACAGATGCAAAATGATGTGATATAAATCCGGCACCAGGCGTGTTTCGCTCATCGGAAACAAGCGCAGCGTCCCCCGGAAGCAGTCGTTGTAACCCTGCAGCTTCCGCTCGCTTGCGCCGAAGATGGTATAGTACCAGTGGCAACGAAACTGGACGGCTCCCCACAGAAGAAGGATCGCCAAAAGAACCCACCGTCCGACCGGATAGTACGCGTGAAATGCACCCAGACCGAGCGCATACAAGACCAGCATGACGCATTCGGCACTCCGGACGCCCATGCCCTCCACCAAAAGAATCTTACCGAAGCGGTAAGTCGTGATGCAGCCGATGAACCATACCCAGAGCACCGCCTGCGCAATGATAACCCAAGTCATGGACCCCCCATACAAAACACCCCCGGCGCACGACACCCGCCGGCGCCGGGGATTTCAAGCGTTTTTGCCAATCAAAGAGCGAAGCTTACTTCTCCTCGTCCTTCTTCTCAAGGAAACCGTATACAAGCGCTGCCAGAACAGAGCCCGCAAGCGGTCCTACGAAGAATACCCAGACATCCTTGATCGGTGCCGAGTCGCCGGCAAATGCAGCCACCAAAGCGGGGCCGAAGCTTCTCGCCGGGTTGACCGACGTACCGGTCAGACCGATTCCCAGAATGTGAACCAATACGAGCGTAAGGCCGATGACAAGACCTGCCACATGGCCGTGGTTCGCCTTCTTGGAGGTCACGCCGAGGATTGCCATAACGAAGACAAACGTTAAGAAGCACTCAACGATCAGACCTGCCGCGATGCTTCCGTTCACACCGCCGAGACCGTTGGAGCCGATGGCGCCCGTCTTGTCCGTGATGTCGGCAAGGGCAAATACACCCTTCAGGATTCCGGCACCTGCAAGTGCGCCGAGAATCTGCGAGCACACATAGCCGAGCAGATCCTTCGTGTTCAGCTCGCCGTTGATCCAGAATGCCATTGATACCGCGGGATTGATGTGACAGCCGGAAATGTTACCGATGCTGTACGCCATGGCAACGATGACAAGACCGAAGGCAAATGCCGTCAGAACATAGCCGCCGCCGAGAACCGCACTGCAGCCGACCGTCATCGCCGTACCGCAGCCCAGAACAACCAGAACCATGGTTCCGATGAATTCCGCTACATACTTCTTGATACTTCCCATACTCCAATACCTCCTTGAGTGATTTGTAATTTATCTTCAGACGCCTTGCGCCGATGATACTGTGCGACGGAAAATGCTTATTTTCCGATGACCTGCAGGAAATTGTACAACCCCGAGTACTGTGCCTGCATGTCGTGATCCGCGTTTGGAATTTCATACCAGATATGATCGATACCGTTCGCGGAAAACAGATTGTGATATTCCTTCGGGAACTGCCCCACAACGCTGTCTCTCGTTCCGCAGCAGATGATGATCCTGTCCGGGATCACGGCGCCTTCGGCAAATTTCACCTGCTCCGGCTTGTACGACCCCTCATGCACCATGAATTTGTCCTTGCCGGGAACCAGACCCGGTGCGGGTGCGATGGCGCAGGCCGCGCGGAACCGGTCGGGATACGTAATTATGGTAAACAGCGTCTCTCTTCCGCCCATGGAGAAGCCCGCGATATATGTTCCCTCGCGCCCCTGCAGGGTGGAATAGTTCGCATCGATATACGGGATCAGGCACTGCGTCAGATCATGTGCAAAGCGGTCGTAGGGAATCATTGCTTCCGCAGTGAATCCGGGCGCCTGCACCGTGTCATCCGACGCCGCAAACATGGCGGGACACACGAGGATAAACTCTTCGCTTAAGCCGTCCGCGATCAGGTTTCCGATCAGAACCGGAAGGTTCGCATCCCCTGCAAAAGAATTCTCATCGCCGAAGATTCCGTGCAGAAGGTAAACCACCGGATACTTCTTCTCTTCCGTATACCCCGCGGGCAGAAGCACCGTGGCGCCGCGGTCGCGCTTGCAATAGTCCGAGTAGTACGTGATGTGGGTGAATTTGCCGTAGGTCGCACCCTCCCGCTTTTTTAAGTACTGCGAAGGGCACAACAATGTCATTCCGTTACTGTCCACCGCAGGTGTCGCTGTGGGCGTGGGTGTATCGGTGACCGTAGGCGCCGGCGTTGCCGACGGGGACAACGTAGCCTCCGTAGGTGTAACAACCGCTTCCCCTCCTGCGATCGGTGTGGTCTCGTTCACTTTTCCGTCCTCCTTCGAACATCCGCAGCAGGCCAGTGCAAGAACAAGGGCTGCGCAGATTGTCAAAGCCGTCTTTTTCATAAGCCCTCGATCGTCTCCTACGCCTCGTCAATGGCCTTGCCGATGTCGTGGCGCATGTATTTGTTGGCAAAGGAGATCTTCTCCGTCGCTTTGTATGCATTGGCGCGGGCTTCCTTCAAGTCCGAACCGAGCGCCGTCACGCCGAGGACACGTCCGCCGTTTGTGAGCACACTGCCATCCTCGCCGAACTTCGTTCCCGCGTGGAACACAAACTCGCTCTCGCTTCCCTTGAACGCCTCGAGTCCGGAGATGGGGAATCCCTTCTCGTACTTCTGCGGATAACCGTCGGAGGCGAGAACCACGCAGACCGCCGCATTGTCCGCGAAGGTCAGCTCGATCTGATCCAGGGTTCCGTCGATACATGCCTCAAACACGTCGACGATATCGTTCTCCATACGGGGCAGAACCACCTGGGTCTCGGGATCGCCGAAGCGGGCGTTGTACTCCACAACCTTCGGTCCCTCGGGAGTAAGCATCAGTCCGACATAGAGAACGCCCTTAAACGGCCGTCCCTCCTTCGCCATGGCAGCCACCGTCGGCTCATAGATCTTCTCTACGCAGGTCTTGTGAATCTCTTCCGTGTAGAACGGGCTCGGCGAGAAGGTTCCCATGCCGCCCGTATTGAGGCCGGTGTCACCGTCCCCTGCGCGCTTGTGGTCCTGTGCACTGGTCATGCAGCGAATGGTCTTTCCGTCGCAGAAGCAAAGAGCCGAAACCTCGCGACCGGTCATGAACTCCTCCACAACCATCTTGTCGCCGGCCTTGCCGAAGTGCTTGTCCAGCATGATCTCCTTGACGCCCGCTACCGCCTCCTCCTCGGAGTTGCAGATGAGAACGCCCTTTCCGAGGGCAAGTCCGTCCGCTTTCAAAACCACGGGATACTTGTTCTGCTCCTTGATATATGCCGTCGCCGCAGCAGCGTCCGCGAATGTCTCGTACGCCGCCGTAGGGATGTGATACTTCTTCATCAATTCCTTGGAAAATGCCTTGCTTCCCTCAACAATAGCCGCGTTGGCGCGAGGTCCGAAGACGCGAAGTCCCGCCGCTTCAAAGGCATCCACAATGCCGGCAACCAGCGGATCGTCGGGACCTACCACGGTGAGGTCGATTGCATTTTCCTTTGCAAAGGAAATCAGCTTGTCAAACTCCAGCACGCCGATGGGAACACATGTGGCGAGGTCTGCGATGCCCGCGTTGCCGGGCGCGCAGTAGATCTTCGTCGCCTTTTTGCTCTTTGCGATGGCTGTCACGATCGCATGTTCTCTTCCGCCGCTGCCGATTACAAGAATGTTCATAGAATGGAACTCCTCCGAATGTGTATTTGTCTGCGGGTCTTTTGAAAAATTCACCCGCCGTAAGCCGTGCGGCCCTACGCCGTCACGAACCAGTTTCCGTTTTCATCTTTGCGGATGCGGTTGTTGGCGATGGCGTCGATCACCTGCGGAAGAATGATCCACTCCGCCTGCTCCATCACGCGCCGCTGCAAAACCTCCGGCGTGTCGCCGGGCTCCACCGCTACCGCCTTCTGCATCAGGATCGGACCCGTGTCGGTCCCTTCATCCACATAGTGCACCGTCGCACCGGTCACCTTAACGCCGCGCGCGAGCACATGCTCATGCACCTTAAGCCCGTAGAAACCGTCACCGCAAAAGGACGGGATCAGCGAAGGGTGGATGTTGATGATGCGGCGCTCGTACCTGCGGATCATCTCCGCGGGAATGATGACAAGGAAACCCGCCAGAACAACAAGGTCGGGCTTAACGCTGTCCACCGCCTCCAGAAGTGCCGCTTCAAATGCAGCTCTTGTCTCGTACGCCTTTCGCGAGACGCAGACCGCGGGAATTCCCGCCTTCCTCGCGCGCTCCAGCGCGTAAGCGTCCGGGCGGTTGGAAATGACACCGCAGATTTCCGTGTTGGTAATCTTTCCGGCTGCAACCGCGTCCAGGATCGCCTGCAGATTGGTGCCGCCGCCGGACACCATGATCACTGCTCTCATAAGTACCTCCCATGGGATATGATTTCATCTGCGAAAAAACAACAAACGCCCGAACGCTGACATAAGCCGGCGTCCGGGCGTGATGAATCAAAGGATGGTGATTCCCTTCTCGCCGTCCGTGATCTCACCGACAACGTAGGCTGTCTCACCGGCTGCCGCAAGCAGGCGAAGCGTCTCGTCCGCTTTGTCGGGCGCAACCGCGAGCATCATGCCGATTCCCATGTTGTAGGTATTGTACATCATCTTCTCTTCGATGTTGCCCGTCTTCGCCAGCAGGTCGAAGATCGCCGGAACATCGTAGCTTGCTTTGCGGATCACGGCATGCTTGCCCTCGGGAAGCATACGCGGGATATTCTCGTAGAATCCGCCGCCGGTGATATGGCTGCAGGCCTTCACCGTGACGCCGCCGTCCTTGATGGCCTTGAGTGCCTTGACATAGATCTTCGTGGGCGTCAGAAGCGCCTCGCCCAGCGTGCAACCGAGAGAATCGTTGTAGCGCGCCAGCGTTGCCTCACGCATATCGAAGACCTTACGAACCAGCGAATAACCGTTGCTGTGGATACCCGAGGAGGCGATACCGATCACGACGTCGCCCGCCGCAACCTTGCTGCCGTCAACGATCTCGGCGCTGTCCACGATACCTACGGCAAATCCCGCAAGATCATACTCGTCCACCGGATAGAAGCCCGGCATCTCCGCCGTCTCACCGCCGATCAGCGCGCAGCCGGCCTGCTTGCAGCCGTCCGCAACACCCTTCACGATGGTAGCGATCTTCTCCGGATAGTTCTTTCCGCATGCAACATAGTCAAGGAAGAACAGCGGCTCGCCGCCCGCGCACGCGATGTCGTTCACGCACATGGCCACGCAGTCGATGCCGATGGTATCATGCTTATCCATGAGAAATGCAATCTTTAATTTGGTACCTACGCCGTCCGTTCCCGAAACCAGCGTCGGGTGCTTCATCGTCATGAAGCGATCCAGGGAAAATGCTCCCGAGAATCCGCCGAGTCCTCCGAGCACTTCCGGACGCATCGTCTCCTTGACGTGCTTCTTCATCAGCTCTACGGCGCGGTATCCTGCCTCGATATCAACTCCGGCATTCTTATAATCCATACTGCTGTTCTCCTTTATTGTCTCATCTGTCCTGCGGCCGGGAATCCCCAAACCGCACCGGTCAGCCTCATTGTATCACAAAAAATGCAATCCTGCACCCACGGCGGATTCATTTTTCACTGTTTCTTTTTCATCGAAACAATAAGTGTTACTTATTCTGAGCGTAGTTTTTATAACCTACGCTTTCCAAACGTTCCTTTTTGGCCATCACGCCGTCCTTGAGCTCCGCCTTGTAGGCGATGATCTTGTCAAGAAGCGCCTTGTCGTGCGTCGCGATGATCTTCGCTGCGAGAATTCCCGCATTTGCGCCGCCGTCGATGGCCACGGTAGCCACCGGAATACCCGAGGGCATCTGTACGATGGAATACAAAGAGTCCACGCCGCCCAGCGCCTTCGTGTGGATCGGCACGCCGATGACCGGAAGCGGGAAGATCGCCGCGCACATGCCCGGCAGATGCGCCGCACCGCCGGCACCCGCAATGATCACCTCAAAACCCTTCTCCGCCGCGGTGTTCGCATAGTCGAAGAAGACATCGGGCATGCGGTGTGCGGAGATGATGGTCATCTCGTACTCGATGCCGAATTTTTCGAGAATCGCCGCTGCTTTCTCCATGATCGGCAGATCCGAATCGCTGCCCATTACAATACCAACCTTAGCCATGTTATCCTCCCGTGCGCCCTTACCGGCGCGTTTTATCTGTTCTTTTCAAGCTCCTCCAGGGGCTTGTTCAACTCTTCGGTTCCGGGCACGACGAACCGCCCGTCTTTGATGATCGTGCCGATTACCCTTCCCTCGTTGTCGTGCACCTTGATCTCCCCCAGCTCATCGTAGGGGATCGTGATGTCCGTATGGCAGTTCATGTACGCCTTTGCCGGGTCGGTGTTGCGAAGCGCCGACACCTCGTTCTCGCGGGCGATGATCTCCTTGCCGTCGGGGTTGTACAGCGCGTGGTCCTCCGAGTGACTGTAGCACGTGTCGCCCACCGCAAAATGCGGTCCCGTCTTCTCCGCGATCAGGATCGGCAGTTTCTCCTGCACATTGCAGCGAATGCCCATGGCATACGCCGTCGTGTTGGTTCCGATGGCGAACTCGCCGATCGGCAGCGTCTCGTGATGCATTAGGATCGTCTCGTCGAGGAAGGTCTTATTTTCCGCCTCCGTCTTGAAATTCTCGCAGGAATACGTGCGAATCATGCCGTTTTCAAAGGTGATCCGGAGATTCTTGTAAGAGATTCCCTCGATGCACACGTTGGTCACATGGAGCGTTCCCTCCGTTCCGGTCAGCACCGGCGACGTGAACACCTCGCCCACGGGGATGTTGACGTCCGCGCCGCAGTTTTCGAAGTTGGTCTGCTTCGCGGGGTCGGTGAGCGTGTGGAGAATCACCTTCATCTTCGTCTCGTTCTTGCCGCGGCCGGTGACGGTCACATAGGCGCCCCGGTCCAGCACGTCGATCAGCTTCTGCTGAATCTCCTTATAGCGCGCGTTCGGAAG
>CACZRV010000083.1 GCA_902783725.1 uncultured Lachnospiraceae bacterium
CTAATAGTAACATGAATTCCTTCGTTTTCAAGCATTTTTTGAAATTGTAAAACATTTTTAACAAGTGAACGGCGGTAATTTCGCTCCCTCACGGGGTTCACCGGAATCAGATTTACATGGGCCGGATGCCCCCGCAAAAGCCCCGCAAGCTGCTTCGCCAGAGCCGGTGTATCGTTGACTCCGTCGATGAGGCTGTACTCGAAAGTCATGCGTCTTCCTGTCTTTTCGGCGTAGTACCACGCGGCGTCCATCAGCTCCGGGATCGGGTATGCATTTGCCACCGGCATGAGCTTTTTGCGAAGCTCGTCGTTGGGCGCGTGCAGCGATACCGCCGGCGTGATCGTAAGGTTCTCGTCCGCCAGTTTTTTAAGCATCGGCACCAGCCCGCAGGTGGACACCGTGATGTTCCGCTGGCTGATGTGAAGCCCGTTCTCGTCCGTGACCATCCGCACAAAGGCCAGGAGGTTGTCGTAGTTGTCCAGAGGCTCTCCCGAGCCCATCACCACCACATTGTCGACGCGCTTTCCCGTGTCCCGGGTGATAGCGTACACCTGCTCAAGCATCTCCGACGGCGTGAGGTTCCTCACCAGCCCGCCGAGGGTTGAGGCGCAGAACGAGCACCCCATCCGGCAGCCGACCTGCGAGGAGATACACACAGACACGCCGTGGTGGTACTCCATCCGCACGCTCTCGATCACGTTGCCGTCCGGCAGACGGAACAGGTACTTCTTCGTCTCGTCGAGTTCGGAGTCGAGCCGGACCACCTTCGTAAGAACCGTGAGCGGATATCGCTCAGCCAACGCCTCGCGGAGCGCCTTCGGCAGGTTGCTCATCTCGTCGTAGGATGTCGCGAGCTGCACATGCATCCAGGAATAGAGCTGCTTCGCGCGGTACGCGGGCTGCCCCAGCTCCCGCAGCACGTCCGCAATCTGTGCGATTGTCATGCTCTTGATGTCCATCCGCTCTCCTTAGTGCCTCTTTTAGTATTTATTCGTAGTATTTATTCGGAAAATGCATCCTTCATTTTTCGAAATCCCGCAACATAAAAGCCGTCCCATCGCCCCGGCTCCGGGAAGATCTGGATCCCGTCGGCCCGCAGGCCGCTCTTCTGCACCGGGGACTCCCGCAGTACTGCCGGCAGCTGCCCCCGCAGGTCCACCGGCGTCATTCCCAGCTCTCCGGCGATAAATTCGGACATCCCGCGATTTTCCGCCAGTGCGACCGTGCAGGTCGAGTACGCAAGGTACCCGCCCGGTTTTACATAACGAACCGCCTGCCTCAGTATCTCGCGCTGCAGTTTCGCAAGGGCCGCGATATCCTCGGGGCGGGTTTTTGTTTTGATATCGGGCTTCCGACCGATGACCCCGAGCCCGCTGCAGGGCACGTCCGCGATCACCACGTCCGCCCATCCTTCCAGGGACGCATCGTACACGGAGGCGTCCGCCGCCTTGCAGGTGATGCCGGTAAGGCCGACCCGTCCGGCCTGCTCGCGGATCGCATCAAGTTTTCCCGCGCTCACATCCCGCGAATCCACCTCGTAGGAGCCGCCAAGCGCCGCCAGCCGGTCCGCCGCGTGGATCGTCTTTCCGCCGGGCGCCGCACACAGATCCAGAACCTTCATTCCCTTTGCGAGCGGGATCAGATTGCCCGCCAGAACCGCACTTTCGTCCTGCACGCTGAACCATCCGTCCGCGTAGGCGCGAAACTTCGCGGGATTGCCGCTGCCACCGATCCGCAGCGTGTTATACAAAAGCCCCGGCATCGGGTCCGCGCCCTCCGCCGAAAGCCCGGAGATCAACTCCTCCGCAGTGCACCGGCTCTCATTGACACGGATTGCAACCGAGCCCTCCGCGAGAAATGCCGCAAGCATCGTCTCGATGTCTGCCTCCGGAAAATCCCTTCTCCAAAGAGCGACGATCCACGACGGCACGGAGTACCGGAAACACAGCGCCTCATCGTAGGACATCGTGTTTGCCGTGTCCTCAAGAAAAGCCTTCGGCCCGCCGCACTCGGCGATCCGTCTCGACAACCCCCGAAGCACGCCGTTGACGAAGCCCGAGAGACCCGTGAGACCCCTTCGTTTCGCCATGGAAACCGCCTCGTTGCACGCCGCGGACGCAGGCACACCCGAGAGGAACAACATCTGATACGCCGAGAGCCGCAGAAGCTCTCTTACACGGGCTTTGATCTTCGAAACCGGTCTGCCGGCCGCCGCTGCGATCACCGTATCCAGGGTTATCTGCCGCTCCAGCGTGCCATGAAACAACCTTGTCACAAACGCCCGGTCCTCCGGGGACAGCTCCTGTTTTGTCAGCGCATCGGCAAGCACCTGATGACAAAGCCCGCCGGCTTCGTTGACCTCCGAAAGCGCGTCCCAAACGATCTCTCTGGCCGTCATACTTCCTCCCGCCTGTCACATAAAACCGTACCCGGCGTCATGGCGTAGCCCCGGAGATACTCCTCCGAGCTCATGCGGCGCTTGCCCTCCGGCTGCACCTCCGTCACCGCCAGAAGACCGTCTCCGGTCATCACCGTAAACTGCGTCTTCGTCACGTCGACGACCGTCCCCGGTGCACAGGAAGCACCCTCGGGAACGTCTGCCCCGCTCTCTTCGCTCTCCGAAGCGAACACCGAGGCTGCCCAGATCTTGAGCATCGAGCCGTCGCGGAACGTGTACGTTCCGGGCCACGGGCTCAGGCCGCGGATGCGGCGCTCCAAAACCGTCGCCGGAAGCGTAAAATCAAGATTGCCCATTTCCTTGGTGAGCTGCTTCGCGTACGGCGTCGTCATCTCCCCCTGGGGAACTGCGATAAGCGTCCCGTCGAGAATACCCGGGATAGCTTCCGCAAGCGCCTCCGCACCCGCGATCGCAAGCTTGTCGTGCAAAGACCCGCCGGTCTCGTCCGCCGCGATGGGAACCACCTTCTGCGACAGGATGTCGCCGGTGTCGAGCCCCTCATTCATGTACATGATCGTGACGCCGGTCTCGCTCTCACCGTCTAAGATACTCCACTGAATCGGCGCCGCGCCGCGGTACTTCGGAAGGAGCGACGCATGCACATTGATACAGCCGTACTTCGGAATGTCCAGAACACTCTTCGGGAGGATCTGCCCGAAGGCCGCCACGACGATCATGTCGGGAGCCGCCTCGCGGATCACTTCCACATTTTCCGGGAGACGGAGCTTCTCGGGCGTAAACACGGGGATTCCGTGCGCCACGGCCAGCTCCTTTACGGGCGAGCACGCCAGCGCCTTGCCGCGCCCCTTCGGACGGTCGGGCTGCGTCACCGCCAAAACCACTTCGTAGGGCTCCGCCAAAAGCCTCTCCAGGATTACCGCCGCAATCTCCGGCGTTCCCATATATACAATCCGCATCGATGCGTCCTCCGTCAATCCATTTTCCGCCGGATCCCCCGCCATGCGGCGCGGTATCACTCGGCTTCCTCCTCATCCTCCGACTCGTCGCGAAGCTCGGAATTGTCGTACAGACGGCCCTCCACCTTCTCGGTGTAGAGGTGTCCGTCGAGGTGATCCAGCTCGTGGCACACGGCCCTCGCGAGAAAATCCTCCGCCTCGATCTGCACGCGGTTTCCGTCAAGGTCGGTGTACTCCGCCGTCACCTTCTGCGGCCGTGTCACCTGCCCGCTCTTGCCGGGAACGCTCAAGCATCCCTCCCAGCCGGTCTGAGTGCCCTCCGTTGCGGTGATCACCGGGTTGATCAAAACTATCGGGCTGTTCTGCTCGGGCGTGATGTCGATCACCACGATCCGCTTCAGAATTCCCACCTGCGGCGCGGCGAGACCGACGCCCTCGGCATCGTACATCGTCTCGATCATGTCCGCGGCGAGATCGCGGATGCGCTGCGTGATCTCCGGGATTTCCTTCGCACGCTTTCCGAGAATTTCCTCCCCCTGAATGCGAATTTTGCGTAAAGCCATGTTTCTCTCCTCCTTTTATTCGGAAAATGAATCCTAATCCACATCAAACGTCAGCCCGACGCCGCGCTCCCCGTGCATCCAGCCTTCTGCGGCGTCCTTGGCACGCACGCACACGCTCACATCGCCGTGCTTGACGTACAAAACCCGGTAAAACAGATCCTTCTTCTTGCGAAGAAGTGCCGGCGAAGGACCGATGACCACCGCTCCGTCCGCCGCAACCGCAGCCTTCACCGCTGCCGCAAGATCGTCCATTGCGGACTCCAGAAACGCCTCCCGGCGGTCCGCTCCGACGATGGTGAGCAGATGCCGCACCGGCGGGTATCCGCAGGAGCGCCGGAACGCGATCTCGGTGTCGTAAAATGCCCTGTAATCTGCCGTTGCAGCCGCCTGCACCGCGTAGTGCTCCGGGCGGTATGTCTGTATGATGACCTCCCCGGGAATCCGGTCCCGGCCTGCGCGACCGGCCGCCTGCGCCAGCAGATCAAACGTCCGCTCCGCACTGTTGTACTCCGGAACGCCCAGCGACAGGTCCGCCGCCAGAGCTCCCACCAAAGTCACCTTCGGAAAATCATGTCCCTTGACGATCATCTGCGTGCCGATCAGGATGTCCCCGCGGCCCTCCGCAAATTCTGTCAAAATCGCCTCATAGTCCTCGGCCGCCTTCGTCGTGTCCGCGTCCATGCGCAGCACTCTCGCCGTCGGAAATTCCTTCGCCACCAGCTCCTCGATCTTCTGCGTCCCGCTCCGGCCGAAGGGAAGGTAGAATTTGGAGCCGCAGGACGGACACGTCTTCTCGTAGGCGCGCCGGTAACCGCAGTAATGGCACCGCAGCGTCCCGTCATTATGGTACGTGAGCGACACGTCGCAGTGCGGGCAGGTCGCCGTCTCGCCGCAGGCGCGGCACGACACGAACCCCGCATATCCGCGGCGGTTCAGAAAGAGCATCACCTGCTCCTTCTTCGCCAGACGGTCCGTGATGGCCGCCCGAAGGCGCCGGCTGATCACGGAATAATTGTGCGCCGCGATCTCCTCGCGAAGGTCCACGATCTCCGCCTTCGGCAGAGCAGCTCCCTCCTTCGCCCGCTTCGTAAGCGTCAACAGGCGGTATTCGCCGCTCTCACATTTGTAAAAGGTCTCCGTCGACGGAGTCGCGGACCCTAAGATCACCTTCGCGCCGCACATTTTCGCGCGCATCACCGCAACCGCCACAGCGTGGTACCGGGGCGTCGATTCGCTCCGGTAGGACGTCTCATGCTCCTCGTCGACGATCAGCATGCCGAGGTTCGGAAACGGCGTGAACAGCGCCGATCGGGGTCCGATCATGATGGAGATTTCGCCCTTTCTCGCGCGTTCCCGCATGCGGTAGCGATCCCCCGCGGACATCTTCGAATGGACAAATGCAACCTTGTCGCCGAAGCAGCGGTAAAACCGCATCACGGTCTGGTAGGTAAGCGCGATCTCGGGGATCAGCACAATGACCTGCTTCCCCTGCGCAACGATATCGCCGATGACCCGAAGATACACTTCGGTCTTGCCGCTTCCGGTGATGCCGTGCAGCACGAACACCGACTCGGGCGGCGCTGCCAAAACAGCCTCCGCAGCTGCAACCTGCTCATCGTTAAGAGTCACGGTCAGGCCCTCTCCCTGCGAGCGGGCGTCATTTTCCACGGTCTCGATGGTGAGGATGCCTTCCTTTGCGGCCTTCTCAAGAGCATCCTTCGTAAGCTTTAACTTCCCCGTCACAAGCTCGTAGGGAATCTCCTCCGTCTCCGTCAAAGCCTTGTAAAGCCGGGCCTTTGCGGTCTCCCGCGCCGTCAGCTTCTCCGCTGCGGCAACAAGCTCCGTCACGGTCAGCGCGCGCTTTACGATCCGCTTCGGCACCGACTGCACCTTCTGTCGCGAGGGAATCACGACCCGGAGGGCGTCATACAGTGAGCCGCCGTAGCGCTCCCGGATCTGCCTTGCCAGCCTTACCAGGGAATCCTCGATGCTCAGGTCCCGGTCCGGAATGTCCGCGATAGGACGAAGCTTCGCTGCGTCCACCTTCGGCTCATCCGAAAGACCCACGATGTAGCCCCGCCTCGGCGCTTTTCCGTTGCCGAACGGGACCGCGACCGGCGCTCCGATCATCGCGCGCGGTGCGAGCTCCGCAGGGATTTCGTATTGAAATGTGCGGTCAAGCGTCGGCGCCGTAATATCTATGATAACGTCCGCATATGCAGCCATTTTCCAACTCCCTTACATCTCCCGGAGTGCCTTTGCAACCGTGTCGAGTCCCATGCCGCGGGACCCCTTCAACAATACGGCGTCCCCTTTCCGCAGGAGCGATTGAAGCTTCTTCGTCCCTTCCTCCTTCGTGTCAAAGGCATACACCGCAAGGGATTCCCTGCCGGCAGCCTCGGCCGCCCGGGCCATGGCCTTCGAGGCCTCGCCGACGGTGATCAGAATGTCCACCGGCATGCCCGCCGCAAACGCTCCGACACTACGGTGCGCCTCCTCGCTGAAATCTCCGAGTTCAAACATATCCGCGAGCATGGCGATGCGGCGCTTCGCCTTCGAAGCACACAGCACCGACAGTCCGCTCTTCATCGAGTCGGGGCTCGCATTGTACGTATCATCAATGAGTAAAATGCCGCTCTTCAGCATCTCCCTGCCGCCTCGCATGGCGATCGGCTGATACGAGGAAAGCGCCTCTGCGGCGGCCTCCGCCGAAATCCCCATGGTCTCCGCAACGGCGATCGCAAGCGTCGCGTTGGAGACGTTGTGGTGACCTGCCACCGGCAGTCTCACCGCCGTGTTTCCGGCAGGGCTTACGTACGTAAAATCCGCACCGTCCTCCCGAAGCGTCTCCCCGGCGTAGCGGTACCGGCACCAGTCCTCCGCGCCATAGGCCGCAACCGTGAGGTCCGCAAAGCGCGCCCGGGTCTCATCATACATCAGAATATCGTCCGTCCCCGCGTAGTCCGGGCAGTCCGGACACAGGACGCGAAGCATCGGATCGTCGCCGTTTACGAACAGAATACCGCCAGCCTGCAGGCAGTTCACGATGGCCAGCTTCTCGCGGCGGATGCCCTCCTGCGAACCGAGGTTTCCGATGTGCGACACGCCGATGTTGGTGATCGCCGCGTACGTCGGCTGTGCGACCGCCGCAATCCGTCCCATCTCGCCGGGCAGGCTCATTCCCATCTCGATCACGGCGCAGTCGGTGTCGTCCGAAAGCTCCGCCATCATCTGCGGCACGCCGAGCTGCCCGTTGCGGTTTCCGCTTGTCTTCAACACCGTTCCGGCCGGCGCAAGAGCTGTCGCCGTCAACTCCTTGGTAGTCGTCTTGCCGACGCTTCCCGTGACGGCGATCATGGGAACCGACGCATGCTTTGCTCTCCAGAACGCACCCAGGCGCTGCCACGCCGCGCGCGCATCCGCAACCGCGATGTAGGTCATCTCTTCGGTGCCCGGCACGATCTCACCGCGCTCCGTCGTCGTCACTCGCATCCCACTCGCATACGCATCCGCGATGAAATCATGGGCGTCTACGCGCTCTCCCTTCATCGGGACAAACATCGTATCCCCATCGCCCTCCTTCGAGGAAAATGACCATGCGCCGACAGTTCTTGCGGGGTCTCCGCACAGAATCCGTCCGCCCATGCCCTCTGCGATTTCCATAGCCGTATATCTCATCCGAATGCCATCCTTGTAAGTTACTTCCCACCCGTCTCCGGCGGGCCCATTTTCCGCAGATCGATCGTTAGATCATTCGTTGCGGATGCCGAGTTTTGCAGCCTCCTCCAGGATCATCAGCCGGTCGTCCATGGGGTATTTGACGCCGCAGATCTCCTGGTAGTCCTCGTGCCCCTTGCCGGCGATGACGATGCAGTCACCTTCCTGCGCGTTGGCCAAAACATAGGAGATCGCCTCCCTGCGGTCCGGAATCGTCACATATTTGCCCGGTCCCTTTGCAATGCCGACGAGAATGTCCGCGATGATCGCCTCAGGCTCCTCAAACCGCGGGTTGTCCGACGTCACGACGGAGAGGTCCGCCATTTTCGACGAGATCTCGCCCATGTCGTACCGACGGTCCTTCGCGCGGTTTCCGCCGCAGCCGAACATACACACCAGCCGCGCGGGCTGATACTCGTGAAGCGTCGAGAGAAGGCTTCGAAGCGCCATGCCGTTGTGGGCATAGTCAAGAAGCACCGTAAAATGCTTCGACACCGGGACGCTCTCCACGCGGCCTCTCACGCGGATATTCCGAAGCACCGAGAGCATCGTCTCCTCCGGAATCCCCATCTCGCATCCGAGGGTCACTGCTGCGAGGCTGTTGTACATATTAAACCGCCCGGGGATTCCCGTCTCCACGGTGATGTCCCGCGCGCCCGCAACGCGGTACGCAACGCCCTTGTGGCCGGGCTCGTTCACAAGCCTCGTGTCCGTCATGCGGTAGTCGCAGCCCTCCGAGGCACCGAAGGTGACCTTGCGGCACGTTGCGCCGTCCATCATCTCCGCCGCATGCTCGTCATCGGCGTTGAAAATGCCGGTCTTACACATGGAAAATAATTTCTTTTTGCAATTCCTGTAGTCCTCAAAGTCCGGATGTTCATCGCCGCCGATGTGGTCCGGCTCCAGGTTCGTAAACAGACCGAAATCAAAGTTGATCCCGTACACGCGGTCCATCTTGAGGCCCTGGGACGAAACCTCCATCACCACTGCCTTGCAACCCGCTTCCACCATGCGCGCCATGTACTGCTGCACTAAAAGAGATTCCGGTGTGGAGTGGGTCGCGTGCAGATGCTCCTCGCCCATGATAATCTCCACCGTTCCGATGAGGCCGCATTTTACGCCCGCATCGTTGAGCATGTGGTAGATCATGTAAGCGGTGGTTGTCTTACCCTTCGTGCCAGTGATTCCGATGGTCGTGAGCTTGCGGGACGGGTTTTCAAACCATGCCGCCGCCAGCAGGGACAGGGCCTTCCGGTCATCCGGAACCAAAACCGCCGTCACGCCCGCGGGAATCGCGGCGTCCTTCCTTGTCACCACCACGGCTGCCGCGCCCTTTTCCGCTGCCATCGGGATGAACGAGTGGCCGTCGACCTTCGTTCCCGAGACGCAGACGAACACCTCGCCGCCCGCGATCTGCCGCGAGTCAAACACGACTCCGCTCACCGTAATGTCCTCGCTGCCCGACACAAGCGTGTGCGGGATTCCCGCTAAAAGCTCCCGAAGACACATTTCCTTACGCATTGTTTACTTCCTCCGTAAAAAGCGGCAAATCCCACAACACACGGGCTGTGGGACGTGCTTTTTTATCGTAACGCATTCCGTTACATGTATCGATACAGATCCTCGTACTGCTTTGCCGAGTTCGTCCACGAAAAATCCTTCGCCATGCCGCGGTCCACGATCTTGTTCCACTCGCGGCGGTGATCGTAATACACACTCTTCGCGTAGCGGATCGTGGCGAGCATCTCGTGGGCATTGTAGTTGCAGAAACCGAAGCCGGTTCCGCTGTTTTCATACTGGTTGTACGGCTCCACCGTGTCGCGGAGACCGCCGGTCTCGCGAACGATCGGCACCGTGCCGTAGCGAAGCGCCATCAGCTGCGACAGACCGCAGGGCTCGAACAGGGAAGGCATCAGGAACGCGTCACACGCCGCGTAGATGCGGTGGGATCGCTCATTGTTGTAGTAAATGCTTGCCGAGACGCGGTTCTTGTATTTCCACTCGAAGTGGCGGAAGAGATTTTCGTACTTCGGATCGCCTGTGCCCAGCACGACGAACTGCGTATCCTCCGCACAGATCTCCTCGATCACGTAGTCGATCAGATCGAAGCCCTTCTGATCCGTAAGGCGCGAAACCACGCCCATCATGAAGATCTTCTCATTGACATCAAGACCGAGCTCCTGCTGGAGAGCGCGCTTGTTCTTGCTCTTCTCCTTGCGGAAGGTGATGGCGTCGTAATTGTTGTAAATGAGCGGATCCGTCGCCGGGTCGTACTCCTTGTAGTCGATACCGTTGACGATACCC
>CACZRV010000084.1 GCA_902783725.1 uncultured Lachnospiraceae bacterium
CATCGACAGGGAAATCGGCGCCATCGTCGGCAACATCCTTGCGGACTACAAGGAGAACCGGTCCATTGACAAGCTGGACCTCTTCCGTCAGCCGCAGAAGGATTTGATCATCGATGTGCTTCAGAAGCTGATCCGGATCATTTATCCGGGCTATTTCCGCGACGGTTCGCGCAAGTTTTACAATTTGGAAAATGACTATTCCGTACAGATCGAAGATGCGGTTTTCTGTTTGAACAAGCAGATTGCGCGGGCGCTTCCGTATTCGGAGCGGTTTGCGGGCAAATCCCCGGAGGACCCGGAGGTGGAGAGCGAGGCGCAGAAGCTTACGGTGTCATTCTTCCGCAAGCTTCCGTCGATTCGCGAGTACGCGGAGGGTGATCTGGAGGCATTTTACGACGGGGACCCGGCCGCCAAATTCCGCGAGGAGATCATTCTGTGCTATCCCGGCGCATACGCCATCTCGGTGTACCGCATCGCGCACGAGCTGTTCAAACTGGAGATTCCGCTGATCCCGCGTATCATGACGGAGCATGCGCACTGGCAGACCGGCATCGACATTCATCCCGGCGCGACCATCGGCCGCAACTTCTTCATCGATCACGGCACCGGCATTGTCATCGGCGAGACGACGCTGATCGGCGACAACGTGAAGATCTACCAGGGCGTGACCCTCGGCGCACTCTCGACCAAGGGCGGTCAGAAGCTTCGCGGCAAGCGCCGTCATCCCACGATCGAGGATGATGTGGTCATCTACGCAGGTGCGTCCATCCTGGGCGGCGAGACCGTCATCGGCAAGGGCTCCGTCATCGGCAGTAACGCCTTCATCACGAAGCCGATTGCTCCGGGCACGCGGGTGAGCATCAAGAACCAGGAGATGACCATCAAGGGCATCGACAGTAAGACGCCGGGCGCCATCACGAAGACCGAGCTCGAGCAGGACGATGCATGGTTCTGGATTATTTAAAAGGAGAATGGATATGAACAAGATTACGGAAGAACTTAAGAAGGTCGGAACATTTTTCATCGCAACGGTTGAGGGCGACCAGCCCCGTGTGCGCCCCTTCGGCGCGGTTGCGGAGTTCGAGGGGAAGACTTATATCTGCACCAACAACACGAAGCCCTGCTATGCGCAGATGCTTGCGAATCCGAAGACGGAGATCAGCGCAATGTATCCGGACGGCGCTTGGCTCCGCATCTCGGGCGAGCTGGTTCGCGACGACCGCGACGAGGCGAGAGCAGCGATGCTTGCGGACAATCCGGGCCTCGGTATGATGTATCATGTAGGTGACGGCATCTTCGAGGTTCTCTACATCGAGAACGCGAAGGGAATGAAGTTCTCCTTCACCGCCGCACCGGAAGTGCTCGCATGAGCGCTGCCGTGAATAAGGCAAATGCAACCGGGTCGGCACCCGGGCGGAAGCCCGACTGTGCCGGCCTTTCAAAGCGTTCCGAGAGCCTGCGGGCGCGGAAAATGCGTGCCGCAGAGATTGTCAGACGCCTTAAGGAAGAATATCCGGACACCCATTGCACACTTGCTTATGATGAAGCGTGGAAGCTTCTTGTGAGCGTGCGGCTGGCAGCCCAGTGCACCGATGCGCGGGTGGATCAGATTACGCCCGTTTTGTATGCGCATTTTCCGACGGTAGAGGCGCTTGCGGAGGCGTCCGAGGACGCCATTGAGGAGATTGTGCGGCCATGCGGCTTAGGCAGGAGCAAGGCCCGGGATATCAAGGCCTGCATGACCATGCTTATGGAGGTGTACGGCGGCGTGGTGCCCGATACCATGGAGGAGCTTCTCCGGCTTCCCGGCGTCGGGAGGAAGAGCGCGAACCTGGTGCTTGGGGACATCTACGGAAAGCCCGCCATTGTGACGGACACGCACTGCATCCGGCTTTCGAACCGCATGGGACTTGTGGACGGTGAGAAGGATCCCCACAAGGTGGAAAAGGCACTTTGGCAGTTGATTCCGCCGGAGGAGAGCAACGACTTCTGCCACCGCATGGTGGACCACGGGAGAGCGGTGTGCACGGCGCGGACGGCGACGCCGAACTGCGGGGCGTGCTGCGTCGCGGATCTCTGTCCGAAGAAGTTTTGATGCGGGCGGGAGAGCGGTGCGATGACAGGCTCACGGCACTCCTTATACGATAATATAATATGTCAATGAGATTGACAAACCACCACATCTTGTTGTACTACAGCGATAGTACAACACTAGATGTAGTGGTTTTTTATTAAATAAGGCATTTTTCTATCGCTTTGGGGTTTACAAACAAAAGTGCAAATGATAATATCTAAAAAGGTGCAGGAGTAGAGCACAAAAATCTTTGAGGAGGTATCTATGAAACTTATTTATCAGGTTGAAGACAAGCCGAAATTCCCCCAGTTGATTGTCTTCGCACTTCAGCAGTTGCTCGCAATCATGGCCGCGACAATTGCGGTTCCGGCAATCGTCGGACATGACATGAGCTCCACCGCCGCATTGTTCGGTGCCGGCGTGGGAACCCTCGTTTATCTTCTCTTTACACAATTCAAAAGCCCTGTATTCCTCGGAAGCTCTTTCGCATTCCTGGGATCCATGGCAGCAGCATTTGCGGGCGGCGTTTCGATGCAGCTCGGATATCTCGGATTGATTCTCGGTGCATTGCTGGCAGGCCTTGTATACGTTGTCATCGCAATCGTTGTCAAGGTTGCAGGCGTTAAGTGGATCAACAAGCTCATGCCCGCCGTTGTCATCGGACCCATCGTTGCCATCATCGGACTTTCCCTTGCAGGCAACGCTGTCGGCGACCTTACCAAGGGCAATGTTACCCACGAGGTGACGGAG
>CACZRV010000085.1 GCA_902783725.1 uncultured Lachnospiraceae bacterium
ATGCTTGTAACGTTGATACCACATGCCTGAAGGGCACGAATCGCTGCTTCTCTACCGGTACCGGGTCCCTTAACCATAACGTCAACGGACTTCAGACCGTGTACAACCGCTGCCTTCGCTGCGGTCTCCGCTGCCATCTGTGCAGCGTAAGGGGTCGACTTGCGGGAGCCGCGGAAACCGAGTCCGCCTGCGCTTGCCCACGAAATCGTGTTACCCTCCGTATCGGTCAGGGTAACGATCGTATTGTTGAAGGAAGACTGAATATGCGCCTGTCCGCGATCGATATTCTTCTTGACGCGCTTCTTCGCTCCCTTTTTCGTTGCTACTAATTTCTTAGCCATCACGAAACCTCCTGTAAGATTTGCTTAGAATAATGTGGGAAACCGATTACTTCTTCTTGTTCGCAACCGTGCGCTTCGGGCCCTTGCGGGTTCTCGCGTTGGTCTTGGTCTTCTGACCGCGAACAGGAAGTCCCTTTCTGTGTCGGATTCCGCGATAGCATCCGATTTCCTGCAACTTCTTGATGTTGAGTGCGGTATCTCTTCTGAGATCACCCTCAACCGTGTACTCACCGTCGATTACGGCGGCGATTCTCTTAACCTCTTCGTCGGTCAGATCGCGAACGCGAGTGTCCGGATTGACTTCCGCCTTGGCAAGAATGCTGTTCGAACTTACTCTTCCGATACCATAGATGTACGTAAGTCCGATCTCGACACGTTTCTCTCTCGGTAAGTCTACACCACTGATACGAGCCATGTACTAGAACCTCCAATGAAATAATAATGCGGGCAAATCCGCCCTTCGGACATAACGTCCGTTTGCCGGTAACGATCCGGCTCAGCCGCTTTAAAATGTGACAGCCCGATTACTTCGGAACCGAAAGCGATAAACTGGCTACCGCTAAAGCAAGGTCGTCTTTCCTTACGTGACGCTCCCTGCCCACACTATCACAATTTCGTGCCGGTCTTGATGAGGGACCGACGGTGTCGCTCTCCGCTTTGCGGGTCGCAACGATTGTAACACAAAAAGCAAGTGCTGTTTCTTTATGAGTAGCAACAATACTCACAAAAAACGAATCAAGTATTGTTGATTATCAGCCTTGTCTCTGTTTGTGCTTCGGGTTCTCACAAATGATCATGATGTTCCCTTTTCTTTTGATGATTTTGCATTTTTCGCAAATGGGCTTTACTGAAGATCTTACTTTCATGGTTTCACTCCTTTCTTCGAAAAAAGTCCGTTTAACATTATAGCATGAGTTTTGCAAAATGCAACCCTCTTTTTTTCGATTTTTGCCCGTTTTTCAAGGTTTTTCGGCATTTTCCCGTTTTGCACAAAAAAAGCATGAAGAATACGCGGAAAATGTACGAAAAAAGGACCTCTCTTTGCGGGAGAGGCCCTTGTGTTACCGATCTGTTTTTACTTGTCTCTCCAGATGATACGGCCCTTGGTCAGGTCGTAGGGCGAGAGCTCAAGCGTAACCTTGTCTCCGGGAACAATCTTGATGTAGTTCATGCGAAGCTTACCGCTGATATGTGCAAGCACCTTCATGCCGTTCTCCAGCTGAACCTGGAACATGGCGTTGGGGAGCTTCTCAAGCACGGTACCTTCCATCTCAAGAACATCCGATTTCGACATACAAATCCTCCGTAAAATAAGAACTAAACCGCGCGGCCTTCTGCCGCCAACCGTATTATAGCACGGCTTTCGCCGCAGTACAAGCACGAAGTTTACGGTTTCGCCGCAGGGCAGTTATCGAAGGGAAAGAATCTCGGGCTCGCCGTCCGTAACAAGGATCGTGTTCTCGTAGTGCGAGGAACGGCTTCCGTCCTCCGTAACGATCGTCCAGTCGTCATCGAGTACGCGAACCTCCCAGCCGCCCATGTTGACCATCGGCTCGATTGCCAGCGTCATACCGGCCTGCAGCTTTACGCCGCGGCGGTGCTGACGAAAGTTCGGGATCTGCGGATCCTCGTGCATGCTCGTGCCGATGCCGTGACCTACAAGGTCGCGAACGCACGTAAAGCCGTAGGAATTCACATACTCCTCGATAGCCGCCGAGATATCATAGAGGTGGTTGCCGGCCTTTGCCAGCTTGATTCCCACGAAGAAACTCTCCTGGGTAACCTCCACCAGCTTCTTCACCTCGGGAGCGACCTCGCCCACCAGCCACGTGCGCGCGGCATCGGAATGATACCCCTGATAGATCAGGCCGGCGTCCAGGCTGATGATGTCACCCTCCTTGAGAATGTCGTGCTTGCTGGGAATACCGTGAACGACGCGGTCATTTACCGACGTGCAGATCGACGCCGGATAACCGTCGTAGTTGAGGAACGAAGGAACACAGCCGAAGCTGCGAATCATGTCCTCGCCGATCCGGTTCAACTCCATGGTCGAGACGCCGGGCTTCACGTGCTTTGCCATCTCGTCGTGAACGAGGGACAGCAACCGGCCGGCCTCACGCATTTTCTCAATCTCACTCTTCGATTTAATTGTAATTGCCATTTTGGGCCTCTCCTTCCATACGCGTCGCCGTTTCACGACGTCGCGCCAGTCTCAGGCTTATTCAGTCTCAGGCTTATGCAAGCAGCGCTGTGATCGCTGCAAATACTTCATTGACATCCTTGGTTCCGTCAACCGTCTTCAGAATACCCTCAGCGGTATAGTAGTCGATCAACGGCTGTGTCTGCTCATGGTAAACGGCAAGACGCTTCTTCACGGTCTCGGGCAGGTCATCCTTGCGGATGCTCAGCTCGCCGCCGCACAGATCGCAGATACCGGAGCGATGCGGAGGGTTGAACAGCACGTGATACGTGCCGCCGCAGTTCACGCAGGCTCTTCTGCCGCCCATGCGCTCTACGATGTTCTCATCCGGAACATCCACATCGATAGCCATATCCAGCGCGTCACCCTGCTCCTTCAGGCTGGCCGTCAAAGCCTCCGCCTGCGCGATGGTGCGCGGGAAACCGTCAAGAACATAGCCGTTCTTGCAGTCATCCTTCGCAAACCGGTCCATGATCAGAGCGAGCGTCAGCTCGTCCGGAACCAGAAGACCCTGGTCCATATACTTCTTCGCCTTCTCACCGAGCTCCGTGCCTTCCTTGATGTTCGCGCGGAAAATGTCACCCGTGGAGATGTGCGGAACGCCGAACTTGGCGGAAATCATTTTCGCCTGAGTGCCCTTGCCGGCACCGGGCGCACCCAACATAACGATCTTCATAATAGTCTCCTTACGAAAAGCGGGCGGAACATTTCGATGCTCCGCCCACAGACGTTAGTCATTCAGGAATCCCTTGTAATGACGAACCAAGAGCTGAGATTCAACCTGCTTCATGGTCTCAAGGATAACACCGACAACGATGATCAGCGATGTACCGCCGAAGCCGATCTGCGCGTTGAAGACACCGCCGAAGATAATCGGGATGAGAGCAACGATCGCAAGGCCGATGGCACCGATCAAAACGATGTAGTTCAGAACCTTGACAAGGTAGTCCGTCGTAGGCTTGCCGGGACGAATACCCGGGATAAAGCCGCCGTCCTTCTTCATGTTGTTCGAAATCTCAATCGGATTGAACGTAATGCTGGTGTAGAAGTAAGCGAAGAACAGGATCATTGCAACGTAGAACAGTGCGCCGATCGTAAACGCGAACTTGCGCCAGCTGGTAATGTCAAACCAGTGATTCGTCTGGCATGCATACAGGATCTTCTCTCCGATGGTTCCGTTCGCATTACCCTGCTTTCCGAAAAAGCTTGCGATAATGAGCGGGAACTGGAAAATGGACACTGCAAAGATTACCGGGATAACGCCCGCGGTATTCACCTTAACGGGAATAAACGAGGAGTTTCCGCCAACCATGCGTCTGCCCTGCATCTTCTTCGAATACTGAACCGCAATCTTGCGCTCCGCATCCTGAAGGAGAATGATCAAAACGAGCGTTACGAGCATAACCGCAACGATGATAGCGATCGCGAGGATTGCCTTCGGAACGGGCTTGCTCTGTACAAACTGCTGATACAGACCGACAAATGTTGCCGGCATACCGGATACGATATTGATCAACAGGATGATGGAGATACCGTTTCCGACTCCGCGCTCGGTGATGTTCTCGCCGAGCCACATCAGGAATGCCGAACCTGCGGTAAATGCCGCGGTGATGATGAAGATCGTGATGATCTTGTCATCGGCAAGATAGCCCTGGTTGTGGAAACCGATCGCCATTGCACCGCCCTCGATGAGAGCAAGCACAACGGTGAGGTAACGCGAGATCTCCGCAATCTTCTTGCGGCCGGTCTCTCCGTCCTTCTGCAGCTCGGCCAGACGCGGGATCGCGATGGTCAGCAACTGCATGATAATGGATGCCGTGATGTACGGCGAAACGTTCAGCGCAAAAATCGACATCCGCTCCAGCGAACCGCCGGTAAGCGCGCTGAGGAATCCGAGATCGGTGTTCTTGATCAGGTCCTTAACGCCGTCTCCCATGCCGGGGCATGCGATCTGGCAACCCAACCGGATCACGATCATGCAAAGAAACGTGAAGATCAGTTTCTTACGAATATCCTTGACTTTAAATGCGTTGACGAACATTTTAAACATTTCAGATCACCTCGGCACTTCCCCCAAGGGCCTGAATCTTCTCAATTGCGGAAGCACTGTAGGCATTTACCGCAACATTCAGCTTCTTGGTAAGCTCACCGTTGCCGAGGATCTTAACGCCGTCTCTGGGATTGCTCACAAGGCCGATCTCCATCAAAGACTCAACGTTAACAGTAGCGCCGTCCTCGAAACGATTCAACATCGATACGTTGATCGCGATGATGTTCTTGGAATTGATGTTCTTGAAGCCTCTCTTAGGAAGACGACGGTACAAAGGCATCTGACCGCCTTCGAAACCGGTTCTCGGTGCTCCCGAGCGTGCCTTCTGACCCTTGTGGCCCTTGCCTGCGGTCTTACCGTTGCCCGAACCGTGTCCGCGGCCTCTGCGGAAATTGTCGCTGTGCTTGGAGCCGTCTGCCGGCTTTAACTCTGACAAATTCATCGTATGCACCTCCTTATAATCAGATTTCTTCAACCTTAACCAAATGCTTAACCTGCGCAATCATGCCCTTGGTTGCAGCATTATCGGGAAGGGTGTTGCTGCTGCCCAGCTTACGAAGGCCGAGTGCCGCAACGGTTTTCTTATGCTTCGGAATTGCACCGATGGTGGATTTCACCAATGTCACTTTAATCTCTGCCATTTCGCTACCTCCTATAAGTCGCTTACGGAAATGCCGCGAAGTGCAGCAACCTGCTCGGGAGTCTTCAGCTCGTTCAAGCCGTTCAGCGTCGCAAGAACAACGTTGCGCTTGTTGTTGGAGCCGAGGGACTTCGTACGAATATTCTTGTATCCGGCAAGCTCAAGTACGATACGTGCAGGACCGCCTGCGATGATACCGGTACCTTGAGAAGCTTTCTTGAGCAAAATCTCTGCGCTGCCGAACTGTCCGATAAAGTCGTGAGGAACGGAACCGTTGTCATCGATCGGAAGCGTAACCATGTGCTTCATGGCATCTTCCTTCGCCTTCCGGATTGCCTCCGGAACCTCGGCAGCCTTGCCAAGGCCGGCGCCGACATGTCCCTTCTTGTCGCCGACTACGACCAGAGCGCTGATGCGCATGGTACGACCGCCCTTGACAACCTTGGTGACACGCTTGATCTCGACAACCTTGTCTTCCATCTCGACCTGATTAGTA
>CACZRV010000086.1 GCA_902783725.1 uncultured Lachnospiraceae bacterium
CCTCATCATCGTCCTCGTCGTCCGCCGCAAAATCCTTTTCGCTGCGGCGACGGGTCCGCCGCGCAGACTCCGCCAGTTCCTCCTTCGAGAGGCGCACGCGTTCCGTAACCGACTCGGAAGCAACCTCCTCGATGTCCTCGTTCATGATATCATCAATCTTCATTCTTTCCTCCGATTCAGTTCCGGAACCTTCCCACACATCCCGGTCTCCGGTCAGATCTCGCGTTCCTTTCCGCGATACGTAAGTACAAACCGCTTCGGCGATGTGCCGAGCAACTCGCAGCTTCTGGCATCCGGCTGCGACATGCCGACGAAGATTTCATACTCGCCCGGCACAAGCACGCGTCTGCCTTTCTCATTATATACTCCGAGTGCCTCCGGCGCAAGAGAAATCACAGCTTCCTCACGATTCTTCGGCGCAACGGTAACCTTGCAAAGCCCCTTGAGCTGTGCGTTCGGGCCGCCGGCAAGCGGCGTCTTCACATACACCTGCAAGGTCTGCGCTCCCTCGCGGTCGCCGGTGTTCGATATCACCGCGCGGCACGTGATCTCACCGCCGACCTCGCCGGTCACGGACGCGTCCGACAGCTCGAAGGTTGTATAGGACAGGCCGTATCCGAACGGGTACAAAGCCGGCTGCTTCATGTAGCGGTAGGTTCTGCCCTTCATCGCATAGTCGGTAAATGCAGGCAGCTCCTCCGTCGTGCGATAGAACGTCACCGGAAGCTTACCCTCGGGGCAGGCATCTCCGAAGAGAATGTCCGCAACGGCACGGCCGCCCTGGGCTCCCGGATACCAGGCCGTAAGGATCGCGGGGATCGTCTCGTCCTCCCATGGGATCGCAAGGGCGCTTCCCGAGAGGATTACCAAAACGACCGGCTTTCCGCAGTCCGCCAGCTCCTTTAAGATATCCTCCTGCAGACCCGGAAGGTTCAAATTCGGCTTGTCGCCCGAGGCAAATTCATTGCCCTCGTCGCCCTCCTCGCCCTCGAGTCCGGGGTCAAGTCCCATCACTGCAACAACCACATCGCTCATCTTCGCAACGGCGCGCACCTCGGCGGCGCGGTCGTTGGCCATGCCCAGACCCTGCACGCGGTCTTTAAAGAGATGGCACCCTTCCGAGAACACGATGCGGGCACGGTCGCCCACATACTCACGAATACCGTCGAGCACCGTGACATACTCCGACGCCGTTCCCTCGTAGTTGCCGACCAGAGCCTTGCGGTTGTCCGCATTCGGGCCCACAACGCCGATGGTCGAGATCTTCGAAAGATCAAGGGGCAGAAGGTTGTCTGCATTTTTCAAAAGACATACGGTCTTGCGGCTGACACGGCGGTTAAAGCTTCTGCTCTCCCCGGTGTCCACCGCCTCGTAGCCGATCTCGTTAAACGGCACCTCGTCCTTCTTGTCAAAGAGGCCGAGCTTCATGCGGGTCGTAAACAGCCTCGTCACGGCGCGGTCGATGGTGCGCTCCTCCACAAGGCCGTCGCGCACCGCCTGCAGCAGATGCACATAGAGATTGCCGCAGTTTAAGTCGCATCCGGAATTCATCGCCAGAGCAACGGACTCCTCCTGATTTTTCGTCACCATGTGGAACTCGTGGAAGTCCTTGATAGCCCAGCAGTCCGACGTCACGTGGCCCTCAAAGCCCCACTCGCCGCGGAGGATGTCCCCCAGAAGCGTCTTGCTTCCGTTGCACGCCTCACCGTTCGTGCGGTTGTAGGCGCCCATGACTGCCTCCACCTTGCCCTTCGTAACGCAGGCATGAAACGCCGGAAGATACGTCTCCCGAAGGTCCTGCTTGCTGACGACGGCGTTGAAGCTGTGGCGCTGGTCCTCCGGACCGCTGTGCACCGCAAAATGCTTCGCACATGCGGCAACCTTCATGTACCGCTCATCATCCCCCTGCATCCCGCGGATGAAGGCGGTTCCCAGAAGTCCGCTCAGGTACGGATCCTCGCCGAAGGTCTCATGGCCGCGGCCCCACCTCGGATCGCGGAAAATGTTCACGTTCGGCGACCAGAAGGTCAGACCCTTGTAGATATCTCTGTCACCGTATTCCTGCTGCATGTTGAATTTGGCGCGCGCCTCCGTGGAGATCACGTCGGCAACTTCCCCCATCATCTCTTCGTCAAATGCAGCAGCAAGCCCGATGGCCTGCGGAAACACCGTTGCCACACCGGCACGCGCGACGCCGTGCAACGCTTCGTTCCAGTAATTGTACGCAGGTACCCCGAGCCGTTCAATCGCCGGAGCGTTGAACAAGGTCTGAAACACCTTCTCCTCCAGAGTCATCTCACCCACAAGTGCCGCAGCCCGCTCCTGAAAGGATTTGCTCTCATCGAGCCAGGGAGCCTTCTTATCGTCCATCTTTTTCATAACAAATCTCCGGATTACGCGTATTATAGTCGGGCATTTTCAAAAAGAAAGGCTGCCCGAAGGCAGCCTTTCAGGGTAATCTCAGTTGAAATTACTTTGCTCTACGAGCGTTGAACTCATCGATCTTGGTCTGGATCTCGGAGTTCAAGGACTCAAGAAGCTGACCAGGAGTCTGAGCAGGGCTATCTACATTGTAGTAGAAAGAGGTCTGGATAATACCATTGTTGTTATCCCAGAGACCAGGGATGATGTAGCTCGGATTCTGAACCGGAGCGATCTTGTTGATCATGATGTCAAGAGTCTCGTTAACGGATCTGGAATCACGGAAGAGAGCCTCATATCCACCCTTCCAAGCGTTCGGGTCGTCCTTAATTTCAGGAGACTGATCGGTGAAGTTGTTGTAAGCAAATGCGATGTCAGCAAGCTTAGCCTTCGTGGTCTCGCAGTTCGGGATTACCATGATGTTCTCACGGGATACCGGGATGTAATCGGAAGCCTTAGGTCCCTTAGGGAAGCATACAAAACCGTAAACGAAATCGTAAGCCTTAACGCCCGTATCCTTTCCATTCTCATCCTTCTCGTTAGCGGAGAAGTCAGATGCCTTGTACTCATCGTAAGGAATCATAACAGCCTTCTGCTCCTTGAATACGGACTCGAAGAAGTTCCACTGCTCACCCTCAACTGCACGACGGGTAAGACCTTCAGTATAGAAAGCGTATGCCCAGTCGCAGTCCTCGATGATCTCACTGCTGGTAGCATTGTTAACGAACTTGCCGTTAGCATCCTTCGTGATGATTGCATGACCATTGGAGAGCATCGTCATCTCGAAGAATACGGACTGCTGGCAGATAAGGCCGTAGATATCGGTAACACCGTCGTTATCGGTATCAACAGTACACTTCTTAGCGAATTCCTTGAACTTGTCCCAAGTCCACTCGCCGGAAGCCTGCCAATCGTAAGGCTTGTCAACCTCGCCCTCACCGAGAAGCTTCTTAACAAGATCCTTGTTGTAGAAGATACCGGTTCTAGGCTCGATACCGGTTGCGAAACCGTAGATAGCGTCGCCAACCGTCATACTCTCGACAACAGCCTTGTTCCACTTCTTATCAGAGAAGTTGAACTCGGAAAGCTTAGCAACATCGCTGAAGAGCGGGTCTTCCTGATCCATGAACGCACCGATGAATCTGTAGTCGAACGTCATAACGTCGGCCAAAGGCTCATTGGAAGTAATGGAAAGAAGGCAGGTCTCAGCCTGATCGCCCCAACCGCAGATCGACTTACGAGTGATCGTGTAGTTGTGCTTAGCCATCAATTCTCTCTGGTACTCGGAATTCAACTCCTCAGCGCTCGTCGAAGACGGAAGCTGCCAGTTGTCACCGGACCACCAGTCACCAACTACTACTGCGAGACCGTTCAGGTTACGAGGCGGAACCTCAGTAGGAGTAGGAGTGGTCTCACCGCTCGTAGGTGCCACGGTAGGCGTAGTGGTCGTGTTGTTCTCGTCCTTCTTGCAAGCAACAAGTGCAAGTACGAACACACAAGCCATAGCTACGAGCAAAAGCTTCTTGATTGTGCTCATTATAAGCTCCTCCTTAGGAAAAATAAAAGTATCTTAAAATGCTTTCAGACAGTCCGAAAACATCTTAATTTGGATTATATCACAGTCTTTTCATAATTTCCACTGTTTTTTTAACAGTTTTTACCAAAAAAGAACCTGTGAACGGCATCAACCTTTGATACCGCTTTGCGAAATACTCTCGACAAAGCTCTTCTGTGCAACCACGTAGATTACCAGTAACGGAACCAGCGCGATCAGGGAACCGGTCGCCTGGATCTGGTTGCTGTACGCGGTCTGCGTAACGTAACCCATACCGAAGCGGGCCTTGTTCTCACCGTCGAAGAGGTTGACGATATTGTACAACTTCGTGGAAACCAGATCCCAGGTGTTCGTCGGGAAGAAGATACGCGTGTAAATCTGGTCGGTCCACTGCCATACAAATGCGAACAGGAAGCAGGATACCATCATCGGACGCGCGCCGGGAAGCAGAATCTGGAAGAACGTGCGGAGTCTGCCGCAGCCGTCCACATATGCAGCTTCCTCGAGCTCCTTCGGCTCATTGCGGAAGTGCTGACGCATCATGTAAATGTAGAGGCCTGCCTTGTAACCTGCGCAGGTAGCGCACATCATCAGGTACGGAAGTGCCTTTCCCTGAAGGTTCAATCCCTTGCTGGAACCCGTGATCCACTTGATGATGCCGAGGATATCGAAATCACCGAAGTACAGGAACAAAGGAGTGATGATCGTAGTCGGAGGAACGATCAGTGTCAGTATCACGCAAGCGAACAGAACTTTCTTGAGCGGGAACTTGTATCTGGCAAAACCATATCCTACCAACGTACAGGACAGCATCTGCAGCAACGCAACTCCTGCAGACAGGACGAGCGATCTGACGAATGTCGGAATTCCCTTATACAAACGCCATGTGATCGTGTACGCCTGCGTCGAAAAATGTCTCGGAACACTGACGATGGTCGTATCGTACAGGTCCATTTCCGTCATGAAGCTGACACACAGCTTCTGGATCAACGGCTGCAGGATCAGGAAGCAGAGACCGAAGAGGAGGATTCCGCGTCCGATGCGGAACAGAACTCCCTTCGTCTTCTTTCTTAACAGGTAGCCGCCGGATTTCCGGTTTCGATCCCAAAATGCTTTTCTTCTTTCGGCTCTAGTCATTGTAGTATACCCCCCTCGAGAAGATTAGCGCGGAAACGCCGAGTACTGCTGCGATGATCACGAAGTAGGACCACGACATCGCGGCAACCTTACCGTACTCGAAACGGATCAACAGCGTATCGCTGATAAGCTTCATCAGCGTACTGTCGGTTCTCGTAAAGAAGTCGATCAAGGTATAAACAATGTTTACAAGCACCATTGCTTTGATCAAAGGCCAGGTAATCTTCCAGAAACTCTCCCAGCCCGTGCAGCCCTCCATCTTCGCCGCCTCATACATGCTCGGCGGGATGGTCTGCAGACCGGACAGGAATACGATGATCTGGATACCTGAAGCCATCGCTATATCGTACACCTGACCTACGATATCGATGACGTATTGGAAGAATTTGTTTCCGGTTTCCCCGGTTAACAATATCTTCTCCAGTGTGTTCGTGATGTTCGAGAAGCTGTTCTCGGCTCTCATCGCTTCCTTGACGTTCGAGATCAAGGGGTTGTTTGCATCGAGTCCCAAGAACACGCCGGACGCGAGAATAACAGGAAGGAAGTAGATGGCACGAACTGCCGCACGTCCCTTAAACTCCTGATTCAACAGCGTTGCCATGAAGAAACTGAACACCAGAATACCCGGAACGAACAGGAGCATTCTCTTCAACTCGTTGACAAACGCCTCGATGAAGTCTTTTTCCTCGCGGAAAATCTTGTAAAAATTCGATCCCGGTTCCCAGAAGCCCACCGACGAGAACGAAAGTCCGTTGCTGGTGGCGGAAACCTTGCTCAAGGACATCCGCACAGACATCCCGAGGGGATATACCAGGAACAGCAGGAAGCCGATGATAAACGGAAGGACGAACAAAAATCCTGCGATCGCGTTGCCGCGTGCGAGGTTCTTATGCTTCTTTCTCGGGCCCTGCGAAGACGTCTTCCGGCTGGTCACAACAGCCGCTGCCGCCGATGCTGCCTCCTCCGCTTCTGCGTCCGCCTCCTCGGCGATCTCCTCGATCACCTCTTCCGCTTCTGCTTCTGCATCCGTTGTCTCCGAAAGAACATCCATCGCTTCTTCCTTCACTTCTTCCGCCTCCGCGACTGCCGCGTCGGTTATCGTTTCAGCTGCTTCACTGACATTGTCAAGAACGGTTTTCTCCGATTCCATGATCATTGACCTCCTTTCTCGACTTTAAAATCTTGTGCGGGGATCACCACGCCGTCGGCGTTGTACTCCGCGGTACGGTAGTTTACGTAAACCTTGGTGCCGTCTTCGAATTGCGTCATGCGAACACCGTCCGCAAGAATCTTGTGATCGACGATCTCCTGGTTGTAAGTACCTGCAAACTCTGTCTTGAATCTGTTGTACAACTCGATGGCATCTGCCTTCCAGCTCTCGTAGTTCGCACCGAAGAGGTACGTGTACTCGGTCTCGGCAAGATCCATACCGGAGTTGTGCATGAACGTGAAGTACAATCCGGAACCGGACTCCGCGCAGCAGAGGATACTGTTCCTCAGATCTCCTGCGAGGTTCAGGGAATCACCGGTGTATTCCACCAGACCGTGAAGCACGATCGGGAAGAACGGGATCGCTTCGTCAGTCAAACTGTAGTGCGAGCTGTCGACATCCATGTTGAGGATCAGGTCCGCCTGCGGGATCGCATAGGAGAACGCATCGTACATGACCATCTTCTCACCCTTGGAGCGAAGCTCTTCGAGCAGGCTCACCTGACGGCTCTTCGCACTTTCTCTCGTCACCTTATCCTTGCGGTTGTAGTCCGCCGAGAGTCGGCTTCCGATATCGGTGAACGCGATGTTCTTCAAACCGAAATCCGAAATCTCATCGGCAAATCCGCGAACCGTATCCTCAATATACTTCGGATCGGCAAGGTAGTAGTAATCGCTGTCCTCAATGACGCCGTACCAGACATCACTGATCTTCTGCTTCTTAACGAAGTCACGGGAAATGTATTTTGCGGCGTCCGCACGATACTGGAAGCTGTCGAACCAGCCGTCCTCGTAGATGAAGCTGAACTGTGCTTTCAGATACAAGGAGTTTGCTTCCTGAATCGACTTGATCGCCTTCTTGAAATCGCTCTTTCCGCCGAGCTTGCCGATCAGACTCACATCGTCCGCAGGCTCGTGCTGGATACCGCCGTTGAACCAGCCCTCCAGGATGACGTTGATGCCCGTCATGCCGGACTTGTTCAGATCGTCGATGATCTCCACCATCTGCTTGTAGGTCGTCATCGCGAACGGACGCTCCGTAGGAACGCCGAGCACGTGCTGGATCTTCTCAACCGCACCTACCAGTTCCACTGCAACCGGAACATCGGAGGAAACCGTCTTCTGAAGGCCCGGGTTCTTCGTCAGGTAGTAATCGCGGTAAGTCTTCGCCATGTCGACATAACTCGAGGTGGCAATCGGCTTGAAGCGGATTGCGATCTTCTCGTCGGTATTTAACGACGGCTCGTAAACATGCAGTGTCTGCGCGGAACGCTCGCCGACGTTAACCTTCTCGCTGTGCAGCACGGTGAACATCGTGGTCACGTAGTTTACGTTGGCACCTGCACCGCCCGGCACACCGGCCTTGATGTTGCCGTAGCTCTCACCGGACTCGATGATTGCCAGAAGACCCTGGTCCTTGGCTACCAGCGTACCCTCTTCGGTACGACCGGTAACGCCGATACCGTAGATCGGATAGTTAACCAGCGGATCGGAAACCTTCATATCCTGGATCATCGCGTAATCATGACCGAAGATCTTCGCGCTGTATGCCTGCTGTCCCTTACCGTTATTGAAGTTTATAAGCGCACCCGAACCGTCCGGGATGAACAGATAACCTTCCGAATTTTTCGGCTCGGAAAGCATGTACGGAAGCACGTAGATTTCCGTCAAAGGATAACTCGAACGGTACTGAAGCTTGTCGTAAGGCACCTCCACCAAAAGGTCCTCACCGTCGAGCTTAAGCTCAATCGTAATGTTGACCGACGGAGGCTGTACGATAGACGACTCGCCGGCGTATTTCTCCTGATCGGCAATCCACTGATCGCGATCGTAATCGATCTCGTCGACCAGAATCTGTGCAAGCTGCTCTTTCTTCCAGTCCTGCATGTTCGCACGGAGGAAGTACAACGTCTCGCCGTTGTCGAGCGCTTCCATTGCTTCGGGGTACAACGTCTTGTAGTTCTCGTTCTCGGGTTTTTCGATCTTTTCCTTCGTCATCTTGATGTAACCGCTGCGGATCTCGCTCTTGTTCGCTGCGGCATTTTCCGTATGAAGCGCTTCCATGATCTCATTGTAACGCTCCTCCGAGATGGCGGTAGGCACCTCGTAGATCTTGTTGATCTTACCGATGGAATAGTTGATCGTAATCTTGTTGTTGGCCGGATCGCCGACGACATTGTAGTTTCCTCTCTCCACCGAGTCCGTGTGCGAGTTCAGCTCGTAACGGTTACCTGCGGAGTTCTGGAATGTGATCATCACCAATGCGGCAACTTCGGAATGTGTCGGGTCTGTCGCAAGCGACTGCGAGTTCCAGACATGTCCGTACTTATCCGTCAGTACAAAATGCGTAGTTACCGGATCGAGTTCCAACGTTAAAGAGTCATTTTTCAGGATGATCGGCTCCTTTGCCGCCGGATCCTCCGAATTGAAGGAGTACACCGGAATCTCTTCCGTCGTAGTGGAACTCTGCCCGCCGAAATGAATGGCGAGGAAGATCAGGCCCGCGATGACTGCAATCGTGATCGCATATCCGATCAGTTTTGCTTTGTTACGTTTAAAAAACTCTTTGACAATGGTGCCAAAAGATTTTCTTTTCATCTGTTCCCTCCTTTCCCCTCACTATAATCGGAAGACAATTTCTTTATAAATCGAAACGACATACATGACAGCGTCACTGATCAAACTGAAGAACAGCAGAACGATAAACATGATGACGGCCATTCCCACGATGGAGAAGATGACAGCCAGAATACCGCCGAACAGCGAGTAGTCATGGATCATCAGGACGGCACACAGGATCAGGAAGCCGGCCCAGATCAATGCGAACACGTTGAAGTAGGTGTAGAACACACCCTCTTCCTTCGTTACCAGGTTGCTGACAACGATCATCGGCAGACCGATGAGCGGGTAAGGGGTCAGGGCATACGCGGTACCCATGTAGATCTCGCGCATACGTCCCTTGCCATCGAACAGGGTCGTGACACACCAGTTCGCAACTACCCAGATTACAAGGGGAACAAGAATTCCCAGGGTATTCATTACGATACTGAACTTGCTCCACTGCGTGTTATTCAGCATGAAGCTCGTAAACCGCTTGTCCCACAGGTGCGTTAACACCGTGAGGATAACGATCGTGTGTGCCGCCGCCATGGAACCGCGCTTTTCATGCGTCAGATCCCAGAAACCGTCAAACGGGTGAAGAATTACATACAACGCATACCGCAGAGTCTTGCGGTAGTTTTTCCAACCGTCACCCTTAAAGAATTGTGCGATACCGGAGAGTATTTTTCTCATGCTTCTCTAATCTCCTTTCGCAGCTTTCTAACCTTACGGATAATCTTCGGAATGATGATCAAAACAGCCAGTCCGATGATGAAGTAAACAATGTATTTCTCAACGACTTCCTCACGGTAGTGGCGGAAGGCCTTGGAGTAGTTCTCCGAGTCATGTGCATTTTCGAAATACTTCATGGCTTCCTTGTACTCGCCCTTGCGAAGGAGCGCACGGCCGATACCGACGTAGGCGAGCTCGAAGTTTCCGTTGTACTGAAGAATTCTCTTCCATACTTCCGCGGACTTGTCGTAGTAACCCTGCTTGTAGAGAAGCAGCGCCTCGTTGATCATCTGGCCGTATTCCGTCATGGAAAATTCGGTGATGCTTCCGCGCTGTCCGTCGAGAACCAGAATGGTCTCCTCGTCGAGGTTGTCCATTGCGGTAACACGGGTGAAACGTCCCTTGGAGTATCCGATGTTACCGAATGCGTAGAGCATGTTGCCCTGGAAGTCATATGCGAAGATCTTGCCTCTCGTCTTGTCCAGGCAGCAGTACGTGTCGTTGTCGAAGGCGATAACGTCGATGAACTTCGATGCACCCGTGGCGGTCGACTGGATGTTGCCCCAGCTGATATCACCCATCGGGAAATGAGCACCGTTACGGATCAGGATGTCGGAACCCATGGAGTTGAGCTTTCGGATCGGGGTTGCCGTTCCTGCATAAATATCATCGTCATCCAACGCGCTGATCGTCGCGTAGATAAATCCTCTCGAGTCAAGACTCAGGTTGTTGTACTCGGTAGGCACATACTGCTCACCGCGCTTTCTCTGCTCCTTGGTCTGCAGCTTGCGCCACAGCTTCTGGAAGAAGCCGACCACAACCTTTGCAGCACCGACGTACGCGGTGAACGTGCCGTCCTTGCTGAACTCCATCAAACCGTTGACAACGCCCTGTGCCTGTACGTAGGTACGATGCGCATTGTCGTTTACGATCTTGATCGGGATAAATACATACTTGTCGGTCAACGTCTCGTCCTTGGGATCCTTGATAACGCTGACAACGTTGAAATCGTAGTCGCAGTGAACAACACGGTTGTGCTGGCTGTCCGCAACGAAGATTTCGTAATCGCAATCCATATCGATGCGGATGATATTGTCCTTGCGCTCTACCGGTGCTACCGGGGCTGCCGGCTGATCGCCGGTCTCACCGGTTTCTCCGGTCTCGCCGGTTTCACCGGTTTCTCCGGTCTCACCCGTCTCGCCGGTTTCACCGTCCGCATCCGAGGTCGTCGTAGCGCCCTCATCGGAAGCGTTCTCATCGTCCTGCTTCTGCTCGTCGGTATTATCCGCGGGAGCTTCCGTAGGCTGCGGGAGCGGTTCATCTCCGAAGTCATACGGCTCTCCGAGATACTTGTCGCCGTACAGCTTCAGGCGTTCCTCCGCGGTCATCCTCTTTACGAAGATATCGGTCGGAGAGAACATGGTGTTGTCGACAACGCCGTTGAACTTCATGTCTTCGGCCATCGGCTGGGAAACGTTGAACGTATAGATCGCGCGAACTACTTTGTATTTGCCGTCCTCACGAATGTACTCGATGATACGGTTGTTGTTGGTATCGCATACGAACGTATGGTTGTCGATACAAAACAATCCCGACGCGTTGGAGAGGGATCCCAGCTCGGGATCGATATCCTGGAGATACACGTCGTTGGTCACCATGTAGGCATTCGGAGATGCCATCTCCTCACCCCAGTAACTGTAGGTGTAGGTGTACCAGTCATCATCGTCCGCCAGAGCCGTCGAGAGGGAGGAAAGGAGAAGGCTCAAAAGCATGAACAGCACGAGCAGACGTTTGTGTGTCGTTTTCATCATTTGCCTCCTTTACTCTTTAATACCGGAGCTTGCCATCGTCTCGACGATGTTACTCTGTGCGAGGATGAAGCAAACCAGCGGGATAATCATCATGAACAGGGTTGCCGCGGATCCCGCACCGGTTCGTGCGACACCGCCGGCTGCAACGGTCTGCAATGCGAAAGGCAGCATCTTCAACTCGTCGCGGTAGAGGAACGTCGTTCCTGCGTTGTTCCACAATGCCTGAATCGAGAAGATCATCAGGGTCAGGATTGCGGGCTTAACAAGCGGCATTACGATGGTCCAGAAAATACGGGACTCCTTCGCACCGTCGATCTTTGCCGCCTCGATCAATACATCCGGGATACTCGACTCCATGAACTGCTTCATAAGGAAGAG
>CACZRV010000087.1 GCA_902783725.1 uncultured Lachnospiraceae bacterium
GCTCACACCGTACGCTGCCCCGCTTCCGGATTCGTCCTCGATTCCGTTCATCGTTTCCACGAGTTTTAACACTGCCACAGAAGCAGCGGCTTATATCGGATACGCAGATATGGTTCTTCCGCAGTTCGCACAGAACACCGCACCGAGTTATGCGTATGTTCAGGCCATCGGAACCGATCCCGTAGAACCGCATGCTCTTTTGTCGGCACAGGAGCCGGACTATCTGCTCTGCTGGATGAAACTCGAAGCGTGTTATGCGCTTGACGGTGTAACCGTATACCTTGACAACTACGTCATCACGGAAGCCAACGAAGAACCCAGAGCAATCCTGAGCACCGCTATTTCCAACGTGCCTCAGGAAGTGGAGTTCGTCTCCGGTACCGCAACCGCGAACAACCGCGAGTTTGTTGTCGTAACGGAGCAGAACATCGATGGCTCCGTGGACGAAGATGTTGTCCGCAAGGAGTACATCTGGGCAGAGAACAAGGTGGAATACCACCTCTCCATCCGCTATGATGTCAACGACGAGACGACAGCGGCCGCCGAAGCAATCATTGCCGACTGGATGAACAGTTTCCCTAACGAGTAATCTTTTTCATTGTTTTTATCTCCACAAGAAGAGAGGGTACCCTTTGACCGGGTACCCTCTTTCATTTTTCGTCAAATTCTAATCCTGATAGTCGAACCGCAGCAGGTTGTGGTTGTAATCCCTGTAGTAGATGCAGTTCGCTTCGGTGTCCATGGCCACGTAGGTGCCGTACCAGAGATCCTTGTAAAGCTCGGAGTCCGCGTCGAAGGAATACTTCTTGCGGGCCTCAAAGGACGGGCAGCTGCCCACATCGAAGGAGTCGGGGTTGAAGCCGTCGCGGTTTTTGCGGCGCTCATCCGTAAAGAGGAAGTACGCCAGATCCGGCTCGTAATTGTCCGTCAGGCCCCACGTCGGGTCGATCAGGAAGCCCTGTCCGTCGATGGTGACGTACACCCAGGCATGGGAGTCCGCGCCCCAGGTCAGGGAGTTTCCGCCGCTCTCCTCCGCGTCGACGCCCACCTGCAGCAGCAGGAACTGATACAGCTTGGCGATCTCGTTGCAGATTCCGGTCTTCTCCATCAGGCAGCGGTATCCCGACTGCTGCTCCATCCATTCGGTGCAGTGCTCGAGCATCTCGTAATCGTAGGTGTAATTTTCCGTCATGTACTCGTACAAAGCAAGGGCCTTCTCGATATCGGAGTAGTCGTCGCGAAGCGCATCGTTCAAGATGTCGCAGATCATCGTCTCGAACTCCTCCTGCTTTTTACGGTACTCTTCCTTCGGAATCTCGTAGCAGATCTCAACCCAGCCGTCCTTGTAGTCCCCGGCATGGGTGTAGATCGGTCCCACCAGGCTGAAGAAATAGCCCAGCCGCCCGAAGCACCAGCCCGCGGTGTCGTAGTCGAAACACTCGAAGCGGTCCTCACCAGCACGCAGCGCATCCACGTAGTTGAACAGGGCCTGGCGGCGCTTCTCGCCGTGTTCCTTCAGGTAAAATTCGGAAAATACATGCGGGTTGAAGGCGTAGTGTCCGCCCTCTCCGTTGTTCTCCATATTTTCCGGATGAACGGTCTTCCCCTCGCCCGCACGGAGCACCTCGGGGTTGTTCTTCACGCCGACGACAAAGGAGTTGATGAAGTCGATCTCGTGAAGCATTTCCCGCTCGGTCAGCGCGTTATCCTCGTGCTCCGCATCGGTATCGATCACGAGCCCGTACTTCTCCTCTGCCTCCTTGCGAAGCTTCGCCAGATTGTCCGCAAACGCCTCTCCGGTCAGCTCGACGAGGCCGGTGATCGGCGCCGTCTCCTGCTTCGTATCCCACAGAAGCAGACCCTTCTCGCCGTCCAGCGTCATGTAATCAAAAAGCATCAGGCCGTCCCCGACCATGCCGCGGGTTCGCAGATAATCAAGGTTCGGAAAATCCTTGATGCAAAGCCCCATCGACCTCGTCCGGTTCTCCAGATCGTACAGTCGGTACTCGCTTTTCCACATGTTCTCATCCAGCAGTTCGGCACTGGCGCACAGGTAATTCCCCTGCAGAAACTCGATCGCCTCGCCCGCCTGTTCCTTGAAAAATGCAAATGCCCCGCCGGTGCGTCCGATCTCCCGCAGGCACCACGTCGACGTCAGCCGGTCGATCTGCCACAGGTTACCGGAACACGTATACAGGCTGACGGACTTCTCTTCGCCGCTGTCCGGCTCCTCTGCGACGATCTCCGCCGCACCGCCGTTTACCGGCGCGCTGAGATAGCGGAATTTTCCGTCCTTGTCATACGCGGAGAGGTAGTAGCGACCGTCCCGCTCGCCGTGGTAGAGCGCCACCCTGAGCTCCGGATCGCAGGTGATCGTCGCGGTCGTCTGCCCCGAAAGGTCCCGCACGCCGATCCGCCCTTCAGCGGAAAATACCGTCAGCACAAGGCCGCTTTCCGTGACCGCAAA
>CACZRV010000088.1 GCA_902783725.1 uncultured Lachnospiraceae bacterium
TCCTCGAGAACGCGCACGCGGGTGCCCGGCGTCAGCTGGATCTCATAGCCCTTCGCGTCCTTCATCATCGCCAGGGATTCGGTGCGGACGTTGAGGTCCGTCGCCACATTGACATATCCTGCGGTGCCCTCCGGCGTCGGGGTCGGAGACGGCGTCGGCGACGGAGACGGGGACGGTGTCGGCGACAGCGTAGGCGTCGGAGACACGGTCGGGGTCGGCGAATCAGTCGGCGTCGGCGGTGTCGTGGGAATCGGTGTCGGTTCCGGCGAAGGAGAATTGGTCGGCGACGGAGACGGGGATAATTCCTCGCTCGGCGTCACTTCCGCGCTCGGCGTTACCTCGCCGCCCGGTGTGATGTCACCCGGATCCTCGTTGCCGGGGTTCTCATTGCCCGGATCCTCATTGCCGGGATTCTCGTTACCGCCGGGATTCTCGGGATCGCCCGGGTTCTCCGCATCCGCCAGGATGCCCGCCTTCACGAGCGTGCCCGCGGTGACCACGGCATACTGTCCGGATTCCGCAATCGACGCAACCGCATTTTTCGACACGGAAAATACAGCTGCCATCATTGCGATTGCCAGCAGGATTGCCGTTTTTCGATTGTTTGCGTAGCTTCGTTTCATTCCGTTCACTTTCTTTATTTGCGCGGGGGCCACTCGATCTCGCCCTCGAAAACCGTAACGGCGGGGCCGGTCATGTAGATTCGGTCTGCCGCTTCGTCATATTCGATCTTCAGGTCGCCGCCTAAAAGGTGCACCAGCACCGACGGGCCGGTCAGCCCGAGGCGGTAGCAGGCGTACGCCGTTGCGCAGGCGCCCGTTCCGCATGCCATCGTCTCGCCGGAGCCGCGCTCCCAGACACGCATGTTCACTTCCGTGCTGTCGATCACCTCGACAAATTCGGTGTTCACTCCCTCGGGGAACATCCGGTGATGCTCCATCACGCGGCCGAGCTCCATGACCGGCGCATCCTCGGTGGATGCCACCGGGATCACCGCGTGCGGGTTGCCCATCGATACCGCGGTAAATTCAACCTTCGTCCCGGCGAGGACGATCTCCCTGCCGAGCGCCGGCTCATCCGCCACAAGCGGAATGTCCGCGGGCTCCATCGAAGGCTTGCCCATATCCACGGTCACCTCCGTGACCTCGCCGCCCTCCACATGGAGCGAAAGGTTCTTCACTCCCGAGAGCGTCTCCACGGTAATCTCGGTCTTGTCGGTCAGGCCTTTGTCGTAAACAAACTTGCCGACGCAACGGATTCCGTTGCCGCACATCTTCCCCTGACTGCCGTCAAGGTTGTACATTTCCATATAGAAATCAGCGATGCTGCTGGGCCGGATCAGGATGATTCCGTCGCCGCCGACACCGGTGTGCCGGTCGCTCATCACGATCGCCGCCTTCGTGCTTTCCGGCAGCGGTTCCCGCGTACAATCAAAGTACACATAGTCGTTGCCGCAGCCGTGCATCTTCGTAAAATGCCGCTTCATTTGTCCTCCCGCCTGCTCTTTCGTCATAAGGGCGCAGAAACTCATATTAAACCATTGTCATTTTAGTCCGAACTTTCGAAAATGTCAAGATTCGTTGCATTCCCGTCGATTTTTCGCGGGTTTGCGGGCCTCACGAACATCGGAAACGATTGACTTTTTTCCCTTGCACTGCTATACTTTCCTATAACATCGTTGCCCGCGAAAGCGCGGGCGAACATAGTTCCTGTATACACCAAGGAGGATATGCTATATGAGAAAGTTTCTCGCTCTGATGCTGACCGTGGTTTGCGTTGTCGGTCTTCTGTGCGCATGCGGTCCTGCTAAGAACAACACGACGGAAGAGGCTGTTACTCCGACCGCCACGTCGACTCCGGCACCGACCAACACTCCTACCCCGTCCCCGACTCCGACTCCGGACCCGAATTGCTTCTTCAAGTGCGATTTCGATTCCAAGCCCGTGGGGCAGGTTGTTGACGCTTATGAATTTGCGGACGCGGTGACCGGCGAGCTTGCTTACATGCTGTTCAGCAGTGTCGGCAGCGGCATCGGTGATTTCGCAGCCGGCAAGGGCACGAACGGTTCCGGCGCTTTGCTTGTTACCGGCAGAACCGCTACCTGGAACGGTATCGCATTGAACGTTGGTGAGAAGTACTTTGGCAAGGGGCTCAAGGTCAGCTTCGATGCATGCGCTACTTCCCTTAAGGAAGACGAGCACGAAATGCAGATTTCCTGCACAACAAAATTCCAGATTACGAACTCCTCGGGCAGAGTCACAATGCTTTATCCGCAGTACAACCGTATCGTCGTCACATCCGTTGACGGTGCTTGGGTACACGGTGAGGGCGTTGTCTACTTCCCGTCGGATATCGTTTTTGATCCCGCAGACAGTGGAGCAACCCCGCAGATTTACTTCGAAAGTCCGACCGGCAAGGGTATGGAAGATATAATCGTTGACAACGTAGAGATGACCGTTATCGACGGCGTCGGTGATTATACCGGTTTTAAGAAATACTGGGAAGAGCACAAGCCGGCTGAGGAAGAATAATTCTTCAAAACCCGAATCAGACAGGAGTGGCTTTCGGGCCACTCCTTTCTTGTGGCAGGAGGCAATTCATGCTGCGTTTTCACCGGAATATTTTCCGAAAGACAACCTCACCCCGCCGCTCGCCGGCAGACACGATGCCCCGCGCATTGCTTCTGCCGCTTCTTTGCGTGTGTGCGGCCGTGCTTCTGTGCGCCTGCTCCGGGCTGCCCGGCTCCGAGGATATCGCTGCGTCCGTGACACCCGCCGCCACCGCAACTCCTTCGGAAAATGCTCCCACCGCAACCGCCGCTCCCTCTGCTACGCCCACGGCTGCGCCTACCGCGACGCCGACCCCGGTGGACATTTCGGGACTGTCGGACGGGGGCTGCAACGCCTGCGCCGAGTGGAACGATGATGACACTTTGAAGAAGGCCGCACCTGCGGAGATCGGCACCATGATCTACGCCAACAACTTCGAGCGTGACCGCGGCAACCGGCTCGCCTCCGGCAACACCTGCAACGATGCGGATGTCTACACGGTGGACACGATTGCATTTTCCGGATTGTATTCCTATAAAGTTTCCAAGCGTCTGCAGGACTACCACGGCATGAGCGGTTTAGGCTTTCGCCTTGACGAGAGAAACGGCCTCTGCTACGATGACCTGATCGGCAAGACGATCCGCATCGACTGCCGCATCTACTATACGAACGAGGGCTTCGGCGTCGCCGACACCTTAAACTTCGCGCTCTTTGATGCGTACCGCACGATCCGCGTTTACGGTCTGACCTATGAAAAGGTAAACGGCGACATTCAGCGCGACCGTCAGGGCCGCCCCGTCCGCAAGGAGCAAGACACGTTCCCGATCGCGGACTCCTATCCCGTCCGCGCCGGACAGTGGACCGCATGCACGTTCTACCTTCACGTTGACGACGTGCCGGTTCCCGACGGTTCGGAGCATCCCGAGGAGGACGCCGCGAAAGCCAAGGAGAACGGCTGCCTTCTTCTGGCGACCATCGACGAAGTGCGCAACAGCGTTGGCCTGTACTGCTCCTACTACATCGACGACCTGACGATCACCGTGGTTCCCGATGATGAGGCGCCTTCGCGGGCACGGGCAAAACGCCTGCCGGTCCGTCCGCTGTCGCCTAAGGGCGACACCTACCCGGTGCTCTGCATCCCGGACGAGGAGCCGGAGACGTGATCTTCCGGAGTCTGCCCTTCGATGCCGCAAAACGGAACAAGACAAAAAAATCGGCACTGCCGCGGTTGCGACAGTGCCGTTCGTTTTTTCGATTGTAATTGTGCCGGCTGTCATGCGCCGGACTCTTGTCTGTTCTGCGGCGGATTACTCGATACCGTTGGCCGCGAGGAACTCAATAACATCTCCCACCGTGCGGATCCCGTCAAGGTCTTCCGGCTGAATCTCGATGCCGAACTCATCCTCCAACGCGGTAACTACCTCATACAAATCGAGAGAGTCAATGCGAAGGTCATCGCGGAACGAAGTCTCCTCGGTAACTCCGGTGACATCGATGGAAAGCTGATTCTGCAGGATCTCCAAGATTTTTTCGAACATATGTGTCTCCTTTTGTCGATAAAGCTAAGTACGTCTCGTACCGTTTGCATCATATTCCAGTGTTATGGTTTTGTCAATAGCTTTTTCAGCCGTGCATCGGGCCGTCGTCCATGTCGGGACCGTCGCCGTCAAAATCCGGCAAATCCGGGATTCCGTCGCCGTCCATATCCGCCATCGGCATACCGCCGCCCATGATGCCGTAAAACTCCTTGCCCACAACCTTCTTCTCGTTGCGGACCTCCTCCACGAGCTGGGAGATCAGCTGCTTGACGAGCTTCGGATGCTTGATGTTCTTCAGCTCGATCATCTTCTGCGTATCCACGCGGCTGAACACCTGCACCGTGCCGGTTCCGAAGATCTTCTGCCCGAACGAGCGGATCAGGCGAACGTCGACGATACGGTACAAAAGCGTCTCGTCATACGTCGTCTTGAAAAAGCCGACGTCCAGGTTGAGGTGCTCCCTTGTCACGGAGTACCGTGTAAACGAAAACGGAAACCACATCCAATGCTTCCGGTCTTTCCAGAGGATTTCTTCCTGCTGCAGTTCCATACCAAAAACCCCTTTCATCTTTCCTGCGGCCACTGACGCGCCGGCCGCTGCCCCTTACGAAAATATTATACCTTCCCTGCAGGGAAGATGCAACAACAAAAATACTTCCCTATATCAGCCCCGCCGTCCGCAGGATGTACACCATCGCCGTGATGGTGACCGAGGAAAATAACGTCGTGAACAATACCGTTCCGGAGGCAAGCGTCGCGTCGTTTCGCATATTTTTCGCCATGATATAGCACGCCACCGTGGTGGGCGACGCAAGCATCACCGCGATCGCCAGCAGTTGCGCGTCGCGGAAGCCCATCCACACCGCCGCCGGCACGAACACCGCAGGCAGCAGCACAAGCTTCGTCACTGACGCCATCAGCACCGGGCGGATCTTCGCGATGGCCTCGCGGTGCTCAAACCCTGCGCCTAAGACCAGCAGCGCAAGCGGTGTCGCCATGTTGCCGATGCTCGAAAGGCACTTAAACGGGATCGTCAGCCAGCTCTTCGCCGGGAGATGCAGCATGGCCGCCGGGATTGCCAGAACCACCGCCACGATCAGCGGGTTGGTGATCACCTCCAGCAGTACCTTCCTCGCGGAAAATGCGGGCTGCAAAGCCTCCGCGGCTTCCTCCTCCGCCGCGCCCTCCGGGACCGCAGGCTTCGCGCTGATGGCCAGCGCCAGCACCGAGAAGATATTGTAAAACGGAACCACCGCCACGATCATCAAAGGCGCAAATCCCGCGCTTCCGTAGATGTTTGTGACAAATGCGATGCCTAAAACCGCCGCGCTTCCGCGGAAGCTCACCATCGTGTAGGTTCCGATCATCGCGCGGTCTTTAAGAAGCAACCATGCGAGCCCGTAGATTGCCGCAAAGGACACGCACGCGGTGGCCGCGCAGAAGAGGAAGAACTTCAGATCGAAGCTGTCCTTCCAGTCCACCGATGCAATCTCCACAAACAGCATCACCGGCAGCGCCACACGGAACACCAGACGGTCGCCGACTCTCGCAAACTCCTCCGTGAGAAGGCCGATGCGCCGGAGACCGAAACCGATCATGATCACTAAAAACACCGGAAGCGTCGCATTCAAGCTGAAAATGAAATTGTTCATACCGCACGCCTCCGTTTCTTTCGTTTCTTTCGATTCTTCCGCAGATTACGCTTTGGCTGCGAAGCATTTTGCGACGCATGTATCAATTCTCAATAGCTGCTGATCTCATCCCCCGAGTCGTCCGTCGTTTTGTCGATGGAGCGGATCTCGACGAAGTAGGAATCCCCGTTCTCCATGGTGACCTGGCGCCGCTCGCCGACCCGGCGTCCGTAGATGGCCTTTCCAAGAGGCGACTCGATGCTGATCAGACCCTTGATCGGGTTGGCCCGGATCGTCGTCACGATGCGGAACGTGATCTCGCGGGACACCTTCTCCGAGTACACCACCACGGTGTTGTTCATACCCACGGCGTCCTCCGCCGAGTTGTCCTCGATCACCCGCGCGGTAAGCATCATGCGCTCGAGATACCGGATGCGGCTCTCGTTGCGCGCCTTGTCGCGCTTGGCGGCGTGGTACTCAAAATTCTCACTCAGATCGCCCTGCGCCCGCGCCTCCTTTAAGGACTGCAGGATCTGCGGCTGCAGCTCCAGACGGCGGTAATTGATCTCCGCCTGAATCTTCTCCAAATCGCTCTTTGTCAAACGATCGTTCATGAAACCTCTCCTTCATCCGACGTCAGATTCTCCTCTCATCTTACCCCCTTCGGGGTGATAACGCAAGACTTTTTGCAACGCTCCCGGCGCTCCTCCGACGGAAAATGCGTCATTCCCCGCAAGAGTCCGCCCTTTGTCGCAAAAAACGCCTGCCGTAAGAGCCGCTTTTCGCTTGCCTCGCGCGCACGCGCGTGGTACAATTACGGGTGACGGCGCCGACGCCCGGATCGCCTTTTCTCTGCTCTTCTCTTGTGCATCTCCCGGGCTGCGCCGGAAGACTTTATTTTCGGAGGAATTACCTATGACAGAACAACAAAAAGAACGCAAGGACATAGCGGAAGAATACCTGTGGGACCTGACGTCCCTTTTTGCCGACGATGCGGCCTGGGAAAAAGAGTGTGCAAAACTCACGGAGGACATCGGAGAGCTTGAGAAGTTCCGCGGAAGACTCGGCGAGTCGGCGGAGACCGTAGCGGAGGCTTACAAGCTTCTGTACGGGCTCGGTGCACGGCTTGAGGCGATGCACGGCTACGCTTTCCAGCGCCGTACCGAGGACGCGCGTGTTGCGGCTTCGCAGAACATGGTGACCAAGGCGGACTCCGTGTACGTCCGTTTCATGGGCGCCGCTTCGTTCCTGCAGCCCGAGCTTCTCTCCCTTCCGGATGAGACCCTCGAGGCATACCGCACCTCTGCAGCCCTGGCTCCGTACAAGCACAATTTTGAGGATGCCCTTCGGTCGAAGCCGCACACTCTGAGTGCGCCGGAGGAAGCCATTGTGGCTGCCTTCGGCGAAATCCGGGGCGCCGGCGGGGACATCGCCGACATGCTGATGGACGCCGACATGAAGTTCGACGACATCCCGAACCCCGAGGATCCGGAGCATCCGCTTCCTCTGACCCACGCAAACTACATCTCCTATCAGGAGAGCAAGAACCGTGACATCCGCAAAGGTGCATTTGACAACCTTTACAAGGCCTACGGCGAGCTCAACAACACCTTCGGCGCAACGTACTTGAACACCCTGAAGGAAAGCACCCTGATGGCAAATATGCGCCACTACGAGTCGGCCCGGGCGGAGTCTCTTTCGAGCTACAACATTCCGGAGTCCGTGTACGACAATCTCGTTTCCACCGTACATGATTTCCTTCCGGAGATGTACCGCTACCTGCGCCTTCGGAAGAAGCTCCTCGGCCTTGACGAGCTTCACTACTACGACATTTACACGCCGATCACCAAGGACCTTTCGGTTTCCTACACCTACGACGAGGCGAAGGAGCTGCTCCTTGCAGCAGTAGCTCCTCTCGGGGAAAGCTACGTGGAGACCGTAAAGAAGGGCCTTGCCTCCCGCTGGGTTGACGTATTCCCGAACGCGGGCAAGCGGAGCGGCGCGTACTCCATCGGTTCCAACAAGGAGACCCCTCATATTTCGATGAATTTTACGGGGACCCTCGATTCCGTTTCGACGCTCTGTCACGAAATGGGGCACTCGATGCACACCTACCTTACGCACCAGAATCAGCCGCCGCAGTATGATGATTACTCGCTCTTCATCGCCGAGGTTGCTTCCACGGTCAACGAAAATCTCCTGGTGGAGCATCTTCTCTCGAAGACCGAGGATCCCACGATGCAGCTGTTCCTGATCAACCAGTACCTGGAGAACTTCCGCGGAACCATTTTCCGCCAGACCATGTTTGCGGAGTTTGAGCAGATTGCGCACGAGCGCGTGCAGAAGGGTGAGAGCGCTTCGCCCGAGGATCTCAA
>CACZRV010000089.1 GCA_902783725.1 uncultured Lachnospiraceae bacterium
CCTTTGTTTCTGCGCAAAAGCTTGAGAAATGCAATGCTGCCTGCAAGGAACAGGGCGTAGGTTCCGATGATAACCAGAATGACGGCCTTGAAGAAATCCGGGATTGCCTTGAGCGGCGATTTCGTGGTGAGAGCGATGGTGTAGCCTGCGCCGAGAGTAACCAGACCGATGAGCAGCATGATCCACTTGGTCTTCGGCTCCTTCTCGCCGGCTCCGGCGCTCGCAAGAAGCTCCACCGGGCGGAGTCTTACCAGCCGGATGCAGTTCCATAAGAAAGCCACGAGATACATCGCGGCAAATGCGCCCACAGTCTTCAGTACATACTCTGCCTCCATGTAGAAGCCGAGGATCGTCTCGACGCGAAGCATCTTGCAGATGAACAGGCAGCACAGCTTATACATCAGCATGCCGGCCAGGATGCCCGCCACCAGCAGGATGACGGTGGAGATCAGGTTTTCGAAAAGCATGATCATTCCGACGTGCCGCTTCTCCATGCCGAGCACATTGTACATTCCGTACTCGCGGGTGCGCTGTTTCATCAGAAAGCTGTTCGTAAACAGTACAAGGATCACCGAAAGAATTGCGACCACCACGAGACCGATGGCCATGATGGACGGAATTGCATATCCGCCCTTGATCTTCCGGAGCCGATCGTCATTGGCAAGGGTCAGCATGACATAGAATATTGCCGTCAGGCCGGCTCCCGCCAGAATATGCGGTATGTACAGCTGGTGGTTCTTCTTGATGTTGGACCACGCCAGCCGCGAAAACAGTCCGAGTTTCATCTCTGCTCACCACCTGTCGTCAGAAGTGTCAACGTGTCCGAAATCTTTTGATAGAGCTGCTCGTTGGTGCACTCGCCGCGGTAGATCTGGTGGAACACCTCACCGTCGCGGATGAACAAAACGCGGGACGCATGGCTCGCGGCCTTCGTCGAGTGCGTAACCATGAGGATCGTCTGCCCCTGGGCATTGATGTCCCGGAACACCCGCAGCAGGTCGTCCGTGGACTTCGAATCGAGAGCGCCCGTAGGCTCATCCGCCAGGATCAGCTTCGGGTCCGTGATGAGCGCTCTGGCCACCGCCGTGCGCTGTTTCTGACCGCCGGACACCTCGTAAGGGTATTTTGCGAGAAGGTCCGCGATGCCGAGCCTTTCGGCGATCGGCTGAAGCTTTCCCTCAAGCTCCGCGGGCTTTGCGCCGTTCAGCACCAAAGGCAGCAAAATGTTGTCGCGGATGGAAAATGTATCCAGCAGGTTGAACTCCTGGAACACAAATCCCAGGTTCTCGCGCCGGAACGTCGCCATGTCCGACTCCCGGATCGTCGAGAGCTCCTTGCCCTCCAGCAGAACCTTGCCGGCCGTCGGCCGGTCCAAAGCCGCCAGAATGTTAAGAAGCGTCGTCTTGCCGGAGCCCGACTCGCCCATGATTGCCACATACTCCCCCTTCTCCACCGTGAACGTCACATTCGAAAGCGCCTGCACCTTGTTCCCCCCGAACCGTGTGGTGTAGACTTTCTGAAGATTACTTACTTCCAGGATACTCATAACTGCCTCCGTCTTGCGGCCCCCGCCGCGATTCTTTCTGCCGGGCCATACCCCGTCCGCGTAACGCTCCCCCGAGCCGGTGCCCGCATTCCCTGCGCTGCATCGCCGTACGCGTCCGGGGTTCCTTTCCCGTGCTTACACCGGCATTATACGACAGGAAAAATCGGGGAAACATCGATTTCCGTTACAATTTCCGCGAAAAATGTGACATTTTTGTAAGGTCACGCAAGGGCGATGGAAATCCACCGCCCCCGAAAAGTCTGTCTTATTGCTGTCCTCAAGGCACTTCATCAAGGAGCGCGAACCGGTATCCGGCCTCCTCTAAAAGTGTCAGCACTGCGTCCAGCTCGTCCGCGTTCTGCTGACAGTCGTTGTGCATCAGCGCCACGGCGCCGCTGTGGTGATACGTCTTAAAATGGTTCGTAACGTAGCCCGGTGCCGGAGGATTTTTCTTGTCGTAATCGCCGTACGCAATGCTCCAGAACACGGTCCTGTAGCCCGCATCCTCGATCAGCGTCAACAGCCGCACCGTGTACGAGCCCGACGGCGTGCGGAAGAACGGGTCCATCTCGTAGCCCGTCACCTCGTAAAAATACTTTGCGCAGTCGAAGATCTCGGCGATGATATTTTCCACCGGCATCACCCGAAGGTCCGAATGCGACACCGTATGATTGCACACCGCGTGCCCCTCCTCCTTCATGCGGATCGCAAAGTCGGAGCATTTTTCGAGATACATCTTCGTGACGAAGAAGCTGGCGTGTGCGTTGTGCTGCTTGAGGGTGTCCAGGATCTTCTCCGTGAGATTCGAAGGGTATCCGCAATCGAAGGTAAGGTAGATCACCTTGTCCTCATCGGTGGCCGACTTGTCCACGTAAAATCCGCCGTAGTCCATGATGGGAATGAACTCCCGCGTCCCGGACTGGGTGTGGTCCGTGCGCCGGATAAACTGCCACGTCCGCTCGGAGGTGTTGTCCAAAGAGTTGTAGTAGTCCACCTTTGAAAGAAGCTCCTCCCGCTTCTCCTCGAGGCGCTCCAAAGGCGTCTGCGTCGGTGTGGGTGTCGGTGTGGGCGAGTTGGTGGGCGTCGGCGAATTCGTCGGCGTCGGCGAGCTTGTTGCCGTCGGCGTCACGCCCTGGGTCAGCTTTGCGGCCTCTCCCTGGTCCCAGTCCTCAAACCGGGACTCATCGTACAGCGTGATCCCGACCAGTTGGAATTTGCCGCCTTTTTTCTTTTTTATCACGAATTTGTCGCTGCCGGGCTCCATCACCGCGCACACCGTGTCGTACTTTGTGTACGTGTACAGGATCGCCTTGTACTCCACGGTTCCGCCGTCCTCCACAGTCCTTCGCCGCGGCACCAGCAACACTGCAAGAAGCACCGCAACAACCCCCGCGATGATCCATCCCTTTACTGCTTTTTTCATGTCTGTCTCCCCCTTTTTTATTTTTATCGGCTGTATCTGCGGACTACTCCGCAACAACCTCTTCCTTCCGCATGTCGATGGTAAATGCGGTCCCCTTTCCGACCTCCGACTCCACCGAGAGGCCGATGTTGAGCTTGTGGGCAACCCTCTTGCAGAGGTACAGCCCGAGCCCCGTAGCGCGTCCGCCGTCCGTGCCCCCCGCGGACACGAGGCGTCCGTTGAAGCCGGTAAAGCCCTTCTCAAAGATGCGCGGTACATCCTCCGGCGCGATGCCGATACCGGTGTCCCGCACGATCACCTTCGCGTCCTCCGTCAACGTAACGGTCACGCCGCCCTCGTAGGTGTATTTGACAGCGTTGGAGAGAAGCTGCTCCAGAAGGAAGGTGAACCATTTGTCGTCCGTGACGACCGTCACCTTGCTCGGCTCATAGGAAAATGCAAGCTTTCTTGCGATAAACTGCGGCGCGAACCGCCGGATGGACGCGCGCACCAGCTCGTCGAGGTCGCACTCTCGCACCGCAAGGTCCGAGGCGTCCGAGCCCAGGCGGATGTAGCCCAGAGCCATGTCCACATAGCTCTCCGTCCGGAACAGTTCCGCGGCGATAGCGCGGCTCTGCTCGGTGTCCTCCGACTTCACGAGCATCTGCATGACCGCCAAGGGCGTCTTGATCTGGTGAACCCAGGTCGTGTAGTAATCCTTCGCCTCGCGGCGCTCCGTAAAGCGCTGATCCTCCAGCTCCTCGATCCGCTTCCACAGCGCCTGCACCAGATCCGCATAGTCCGTCGCCGCAACGCCGTACTCGTCGATGAGGTCCGTGCGCTCGTAGGACGCCGAGCGGATGCTGCGAAGCCTTGCGCGGTGCCGGCGATACTCGCGGATGAAATCAAACGTCAACACAAAACAGCCGACCGCAACGCACAGAAGGATCGAGTATACGATCGATTCCGCCGGCACGTTGTGAAGCCAGAAGATGAGCCAGCACACGCAAATGACGGCGCATCCCCAGATGACGGGATAAATCCGGTCTTTGATAAATTCCACGAAAAACTTCATTCGACAATATACCCGCTTCCTACCTTGGTGGTGATATACCCGGTCAGCCCAAGTGCCTCCAGCTTCTTGCGGAGTCTTGTGACATTCACGGTCAGCGTGTTCTCCTCCACATAGCAATCATCCTGCCACAGCGCCGTCATCAGCGCATCGCGGGAAACGATCTTCCCCCGGCTTTCGAGGAGCGTGCGCAGGATGCGGAATTCATTTTTCGTAAGCTCGACGCGCTCGCCGCCGACCGTCACGGAATTGTCGCCCAGGTTGAGCTTAAGTCCCCGGTGCTCCAGCTCCTGCGGCATCTCGCCGAGGTCGTACGCCCTTCGCAAAATGGCCGAGACCTTCGCCGTCAGCACCATGGGATCCACGGGCTTCGGAATGAAATCGTCCGCCCCGAGGTTCATCGCCATGACGATGTTCATGTTGTCCGCTGCTGAGGACAGGAACACGATGGGCACGTTGGAGACCTTGCGGATCTCGGTGCACCAGTGGTAGCCGTTGAAAAACGGCAGCATCACATCCACCAGCACCAGCTGCGGATCGCACGCCGCGAACTCCTCCATCACATTGCGGAAATCCCGCGCCGTGACGACCTCGTTGCCCCAGCTCTCAATCTGCTTTTTCACCGCCTGCGCCAGCGCATAATCATCTTCGATCAGAAAAATTCTCTTCATCTGCTCTCCCTCCCGTCAACCGGCTCCCGGAACGGAAGTCTCCCGTACCGCAAACTCCGCCGTCTCGAGCAGTTCCTCCACCGTCATGTCGAGGGCCTTTGCGATGCGGTACACCGTCTCCGCCGTGCATTTTTCGATCTTCGTCTTCCCGCAGCACAGATCGCTGACGGTCGTATAAGGAACACCGCTCTGCTTTGCAAGCCGGTACGCGGTGATACTTTTTCTCTTTAACAGATTGCGAAACATTGTCTTTTCCTCCGTAGCGCGGCAGGCGCCCCGAGGGACGCTCCGCCATACAGTTCCATTGTAACGGTATACCGTTATGTTGTCAAGAAGCCGGATGCTCCTTCGGGCACAAAAAAGCCCCGCTGCCGACTTTGTCTTCGGCGACAGCGGAGCTTTTTATTACCAGATTTTTCTCTTGGGAACAGCCAGTCTCGTGTGGCACTTCGTACAGATTGTCACATTCATAAAATTATAATATCCGCAGTGCGGGCACTTGCGCTTCACCGCGCCGCCGCATTTGGCGCAGACCGTCGCCTCGGGAAGATTCCCGTAACCGCAGGTGCAGGGTTTTAATTCCGACTCGCCGGCGCTCTCCGCCCCCACAACGACTTTTGGATTCACCCTCACGCCTGACGGGAGACGCTTGCCGCAGCTTTGACAGATTTCGGTACCTTCGGGGTTTACATACCAGCAGGCGCGACACCTCCTGGCTCCCGGCGGCAGAACGGTACTCGTCCCTCTTCTCTGCGAATCCTCGATCTTGCGCCGCTCCTCCTCTTTGGCGCGCCGCTTCTCATCTATGTCCAGCTGTATTGACTTGCCGAAATAGGTTTGTCTGAGCTGCCTCGCGTAAGCCTTCCGGGAAGCTTCGTCATCATCAAACGGCGTCCTTCCCACGCGGGGATTGCACCCGCAGGACGGGCAGGTGATGGACGACCACTCCTGCTCCTGACCGCAGTACACGCAGGTAATTGTGGAGTCTCGCAGCGTCTTGAACACCTCATAATCGGCGTCGTCCACTCTCCGGACACGCCTCGAAACCGGAAGCTTCTTGCCGCAGAATTCGCAGTGCGTGGCGTTCCGGTCGTTATCCTTGCTGCAGGCGCGGCAGCGGACCATTCCCTCCGGGACCGGATCGGCCACCGGCGTGACATTTTCCGGAACGACGTTCACCTCCGGCGTCTCAAAGGTCGCCGGATCCTCGCTCAGGTCCTTGGTTGCCTGCTCCCAGAACGCGAAATCGTTCAGCTCAGAGGCCCCGTAGAGGTCCTCCTCCCCCGGAGCCGCGTAAAATTCATCCCCCGAGGGCATTCCCCCGACGGGCTGATCCGAAAGCCCCGGCGCAGGGGATTTGCTGTCCGCATAGGGGACAAATCCAAGCGGCATTCCGCACATTCTGCACACGGACTCCGTAGCTTCGTTATCGCTCCAGCAATATGAGCAGCGGATCTTTCCCTTGGCAAGCGGATCGAGAAGTCCCTTGACCTTCTTGCCGGGCTCCTCCCTCGGCAGAAAATTCCCGCACTGCTCGCAGACAACGGCATAATTCGGATTGTTACGACCGCATATCGGACATAGCATGTTTCTTTTCCCCCCGATGAAAGATTTCGGTTTCCCCGATGAAATCATTGTACCACGGCGTTCCCCGTGTGTCAATATTATTTACGCTTGCACGGCAGAGAAAAAGCCTCCCCCGCAGCGCCGCGGGAGAGGCTCATTTTTCGAAAGATCATCTCGATCAGTGGATGAAGCGAACGGACAACAGATGGCCGTTTCCGCCGCCGACCTTGGTCAGGTACAAAGCCGATACGCCGTCCGGGATCGGGCAGGCTGCACGGTACTTCTCCCAGACGTCGGAGGAGTCCACCTTGACGGTGCCGATGACCGGACCGCCCAGCTCGGTGCGAACCTCAAAGCTGTCGTGGATGTAACCGCGGACCGTGAGCTCGATCTCCTTCACGCCCTTAAACGCGATGTACTTAAAGCCGATGGTCGTGCCCTCATGAATGTTGGCAACGTACGAAGGATTCTCATCGCCATCGCGGCCGTCCTGGGTGATGCGCGGCTGGTTGCCGATGCCCACAAGCCAGTGCATCGGCTGGGTGATCTCCGTGTCGAAGAGGTTGCAGGCGATGTGCGCCGGAAGCTCCTCGGTGTCACGAAGCGGTCCGCCGTTGAGGCCGCAGGAGGTGATCTCCACCTGCTTGACGGAACCGTCCGCCGCGAACTTCACTTCCTCTGCGCAGCCCTGGCGCGAATACCACGTGGCGTTGGTCTGGCGATGGTAGAAAATGTAGCGCTTGCCGGCGATCTCGATGAGGCTGCCGTGGTTGTTTGCGCCGTACGCCGCAGGCGTCTCCGCATCCTTGTACGAATCGATGTGGAAGTCGCTGTTGGAGACGATCACGCCGCCGTAGGTAAACGGTCCCTCGGGGCTGTCCGACGTCGCGTAGCAGAGCTCATGCATCACTTCACTGGAGTAGATGAAGTAGTATTTTCCGTCGAATTTGCGGATCGAGGATGCCTCGAAAAATGCATGTCCCTCGAAGCCCGTTCCCTCGCTGTAGCAGGAGCCCGGAACCACGATGCGCGGCTCCTTCACGATGGTGAGCATATCCGGTGCGAGCACCGTCAGCTGCGAGCCGTGGCGGCTCTTATCGCCTCTGCCGCAGAAGCCCGTGAAGAGGTATGTCGTATCGCCCTCGGTCAAAACGCCCGGATCGAACTGGGGCTCGTCGCCTTCGCGCTCGCCCAGTCTCGTACCGTCCGCATAATGAACGTAGCCGTAGAATTCGTATTTGCCGGCAGGCGTGTCGCACACCGCAACCGAGACGATGCCGACCTTGTCAAGCACGTAGTACAGATAGTACCGTCCGTCAGGACCTACGGTCACATCGGGTGCGTACAGAACCATGTTGCCTCGGGAGTTCACCGGATCCTGGGTCTTTTTGTAGGTGACGCCCTCGTATCTCCAGTCGCCTAAGTTGTTCACCGGCGCGGACCAGCATACGTAGTCGCCCTGGCAGAACACATAGCCGTTGAATTGATCATGGGAGCCGTAAACATACACGCGGTCGCCGAACACGTACGGCTCACCGTCCGGAATGTACTCCCAGTTCGGAAGGTACGGGTTGTAGGCCTGCTTTCTTTCCGGGATCGTCTGGTCGGTGATGACGCCGATCATGAAGTCGTTGAACGGCTTGTTCTCATAGCTCGGAACACAGCCCTCCGAGAGGAAGTTCATGCCGTAGTGGGAGCCCGTTCCGTACGGCTTCCAGGCCGGCATGTCCGTGCCGTCGGCATCCTTGCCGTTGGGGTCGCCGGTCTTCACGAAGTTCGTCAGATAGTTGCACATCTGGCGCGCCAGGTCGAAGTGGTATCCCTTGAACGGTCTCCAGCAGGCTGCCAGCGTCTCGAAGAAGAACCACAGGTCAACCGAGTGGAACGTGCCGGGATTGTCCCAGCCGGGGATGTCCGGATTGAAGTTGTAGTAGTAACTCGGCGCCTCGTTGTGGGCAAATGCAGCCTTCACGGCGCACTCCAGCCCGTCTGTGGAAGCCCACATTTTCCCGTTGCGCGTCTTTGCCTCGTCGAAGGTCATGAACTTCTCGAACTTGTCGCCGAGGGCGTCCTTCGCCTTCTTGA
>CACZRV010000090.1 GCA_902783725.1 uncultured Lachnospiraceae bacterium
GCGTACACCGATGCCGCGGCTGCTTTGTTCATGCCGGGAACGCCTGCGATCTCGGCCTCGGTCGCCTCGCGAAGCTCCGTCATTCCCTTGTAGTAGCTCATCAGGCTTCTGCGTCTCGCCGGCCCGATGCCCGGAATCTCGTCCAGCACGGACTTCGTCTGCGCCTTGGAGCGCAGGCTTCGGTGGTACTCGATCGCGAAGCGGTGCGTCTCGTCCTGAATGCGCGTGACTAGCGCCGCCACCTCCTCGTTTGCGCCCGCGCTGCCGCGGCTCGCGCCCGAGAGCGCAATCTCCTCCCCGCGGAAATACAGCCCTCTCGTGCGGTGCCGGTCGTCCTTCACCATGCCGCACACGGGGATGTCTAAGTGAAGCTCCGCCAAAACTTCCTCGGCCACCTCGATCTGGCCCTTGCCGCCGTCCATGAGGATGACGTCCGGAAACACGGAAAATGAATTCCTCCCGACCGCCGCGCTGTCCTCGCCCGCAGTCTCCGCCATCATCTCCGCCTCGTTCTCCTGCTCCCGCAGTCCGTGCAGAAAGCGCCTGGTGAGCACCTCGCGCATCGAGGCGTAGTCATCCGGACCGTCGACGCTGCGGATGCGGAATTTGCGGTAATCGGATTTGCGGGGGCGTCCGTCGGTGAAGACAACCATCGAGCCGACGCTGTGAAAGCCGCTGATGTTCGAGATATCGTAGGACTCCACGCGGTGCAGCGAGACGATGCCCAGAAGGTCGCCCAAAGCGTTCATCGCGCCGCGGGTGCGCGCCTCCTCCCGGGTGATCTTCTCGAGGTCCTTCTCGATGACCATGCGGGCATTTTCCTTCGCAAGGCGGATGAGCCGCTCCTTGCCGCCGATCTTCGGAACCCGCAGATGCACCGGGCTCTTGCGCTTCGCCGTGAGCCACTCCGCAAGAAGCTCCGAATCCTCCGGCAGAAGCTCCGTCATGATCTCCTTCGGCACATAGGGCGTGCCCTCGTAGTACTGTCGTAAGAAGGCCGAGAGGATCTCCGCGTCCTCGCGTCCTTCGGTCTCCTGCATATGAAAATGCTCCCGCCCGATCAGCCGGCCGTCCCGCTCGAAGAAGATCTGCACAACGCAGTGCTCGCCCTCTCGTGCCAGCCCGATGATGTCGCGCTCGTCAAGGTGCGTGTCGCTGGCGTGCTGCACCTGGGAAAGCGCCTTCACCCGGGTGATCAGGTCCCGGAACTCCGCCGCCTTTTCAAACTGCAGCGCCGCGCTGGCCTCCTCCATGCGGGACGTGAGGTACGCGATCCCGTCGGAGTAGTCGCCGCCCAGGAAGCGCAGCACCTTCGCCACCATCTCGCCGTACTCCTCCTCGCTCACGCCGCCGACGCAGGGGGCGTCGCACTGCCCGATCTGATGGTACAGACACGGCCGCAGGTTTGTGTCATTTTGCGGAAGCGTGCGGTTGCAGGTGCGGATGCGGTAGATCTTCCGAAGAAGCTCGATGGTGTCGTTCACGGACACACCGTTGGTAAACGGACCGAAGTAGCGCGCCCGATCCTTCTCCTGCCGCCTCGTCAAAAACACCCGCGGGAAGGGCTCGTCCACCGTCACCTTGATGAAGGGATAGGTCTTGTCGTCCTTTAAAAGCGTGTTGTACGGCGGGCGGTTTTCCTTGATGAGATTGTTCTCCAGCACAAGGGACTCGAGCTCCGATGCGACGACGATGTATTCAAACCAGTTGACCTGGGACACCATGCGGCGGATCTTCGGCGAGAGCTTGCTTCCCTCGCGGAAATACTGGCTCACGCGGCGTTTTAAGATCTTCGCCTTTCCGACATACAAAATGCGGTCCCGGGAATCGTGCATGATATACACGCCCGGACACGACGGCAGTTTTGCAATTTCCGCATGGATGTCAAACTCTCTCATAATCCCCTCACCGGCGCATTTTCCGCGCCCGGTCACAACCGGTAATGCACACGAAACCGCTGACGGATCAGCGGTTTCGCACTGTTTTCATGTTCACTCCGAAGACAGCGATCACTCTTCGGAAAATTCTTTCTTCTCTTCCTTCTCTTCCTTCTCTTCCCCGGCTTCCGCATCGGCCTCCAGATCGATGGACTCCACAACCGCCGTTTCTGCGGTCTCCTCGCCGCGTACACGGCGGAAAATCTCCATGAACTGCTTTCCGGTGATCGTCTCCTTCGTGATCAGGAACTCCGCCGCCTCGCGCAGCACGTCGATGTTCTCGCGAAGCATGCGCTCCGCATCGGCGTAGCACGTTCCGATGGTGTTGCGAACCTCCTCGTCGATCGACGTGGCCGTCGCATCGCTGCACATAAGTGCCGTGCGGCCTTCAAGGTACTTGCTCTCCACGGTCTCCAAAGCGACCATTCCGAAGCGCTCGGACATACCGTAGAGGGTTATCATCTGGCGCGCAAGGGATGTCGCGCGCTCGATGTCGTTGCTGGCTCCGGTGGTGACGGAGTTAAACTCCACCGCCTCCGCGGCGCGGCCGCCGCACAGAATGCGGATATTGGTGAGAATCTCTTCCTTCGAGCTTAAGTATTTTTCTTCCTCGGGCAGCTGCATCGTGTATCCGAGAGCGCCCATGGTGCGAGGCACGATGGTGATCTTCTGCACCGGCTCGGCGTCCTTTTGCAACGCCGCCACCAGGGCATGTCCCACCTCGTGGAACGCAACGATCCGCTTCTCCTCCGGTCCCAGGATGCGATCCTTTTTCTCCTTGCCGGCGAAGACCACCTCCACGGACTCCATCAGGTCGGACTGCGTCACGACCGTACGACCTTCCTTGACCGCCAGGATCGCGGCCTCGTTGATGATGTTTGCAAGGTCCGAACCCACCGCACCGCTGGTGGCGAGCGCGATCTCCTCGAGGTTGACGGAATCGTGCATCAGCACATTTTTCGCGTGAACCTTGAGAGTCGCGAGACGCCCCTTCAGATCGGGCTTGTCCACGATGATGCGACGGTCGAAACGGCCCGGACGAAGCAACGCCTTATCCAGGATCTCCGGGCGGTTCGTCGCCGCCAGGATGACGATACCCTTTGAAGTATCAAAACCGTCCATCTCCGAGAGGAGCTGGTTGAGGGTCTGCTCGCGCTCATCGTTGCCGCCGCCGTACCGGCTGTCGCGGCTCTTGCCGATGGCATCGATCTCGTCGATGAAGACGATACACGGCGCCATCTGCTGCGCCTGGCGGAACAGATCGCGCACACGCGATGCACCGACACCGACGTACATCTCCACGAAGTCCGAACCGGACAGGGAGAAGAACGGCACCTTCGCTTCGCCGGCAACCGCCTTCGCCAGCAATGTCTTACCGGTTCCGGGAGGACCTACCAGAAGGGCTCCCTTGGGAAGTTTCGCGCCGATGCGCGTGTATTTTGCGGGATCATGCAGGAAGTCGACGAGCTCCAGAACGGACTCCTTCGCCTCCTCCTGACCGGCCACATCCTTAAAGGTCACGCCGGTCTCCTTCTCCACATACATCTTCGCGGTGGATTTGCCGGCGCCGAGGCCGCCGATGCCGCCGTTTTTGGTGAGCATCCGGTATGCGCCCCAGAGCATCAGATAAATGAACGCGAAGGGCAGCACGTAAGCCAGCAGCACGTCCAGGATCGTGGTTCTCTTGTCCACGATCAGACGCTTGTACTCCAGCTCCTTGACGCCGCTCTCAGCCTGCCGCGCCTTCGCGGCCTCCAGCCGGTTGATGAGCTCCGTGTCGCTCTCGATGATGCCGGTGTAATAGGTCTCCACGCCGGCGTCCTTGGCCGTGCCTTCCCTGGGGTAGATCACGATCTTGTCGTAGTCCGCCTCGATCACCACCTTCTCGATGGTGTTGTCCTCCAGCATTTTCAAAAACTCATCGTACGAAATCTCGCGATTCCGGATCTTGTCCAGCTCCGCCGAGATGAACATGTAGCTGATGATGAAGATGAAGAACAGGATCACCGTCAGAATGATCCTTGTGACGACGCCCTTGTTCTTGCCTCCGTCATCTTTCTTTCCGTTGTTTCCGTTGTTCGAAGTATTCAACCGTAACCTCCCCTGATTTCATTCTCGATTTTCCTCATTCGCCGCGCAATCGTACCGGCGCTTTTTATTCCAGCGCGTCCACAGCCTCCCGCATCACGGTGGCGATATCGTCGTGGATCACCAGTGTCGCCTCGCCGTCCGCGGAGGTGACGCTCTTGTTGATCAGCACCAGGTCCCTGCCGTGGAAATAGTGGATCAGTCCCGCCGCCGGGTAAACCACCAAAGACGTTCCGCCGATGATCAGCGTGTCCGCGGAAGCGATCGCCGCAACCGCCTTCGAGATCACCGTATCGTCTAGGCTCTCCTCGTAGAGAACCACGTCGGGCTTGATGATGCCGCCGCACTCGCATCGCGGCACCCCGCTCGTCTCCAGGATCGCCTCCACGCCGTAGAAGCGGTGGCAGCGCTCGCAGTAGTTGCGAAGCACCGATCCGTGAAGCTCATACACGGTCTCGGAGCCCGCCTTCTGGTGCAGACCGTCGATGTTCTGCGTGACAACCGCCTTCAGCTTACCCATCTTCTCAAGCTTCGCCAGCGCCTTGTGGCAGTCGTTGGGCTCCGCCTCGGGATAGACCAATTTGTCGCGGTAAAATGCAAAGAAATCCTCCGGATCCTGCTCGTAGAAGGAGCGGGAAACCATCTCCTCCGGCGACAGCGTCCGGTGATACTTCTGGTTGAACAGGCCCGTCGCGCTCCGGAAATCCGGAATGTTACTGGCCGTGGAAACCCCCGCGCCGCCGAAGAAGACGATGCGGTTGCTTCTCTCAAGGACTGTCTTTAACTGTGTGATCAGCGGGTTCATTCTTCCTCCTCAATCACCGACTTGCGGTAGTACAGCGGCGAAACGCCGTAGTATTTTTTAAACAGCTTGCTGAAATGGTAGACATCGTCATAGCCGACCTGCGCCGCGATGGTGCGGATGCTGCCGCGGTTCTCCTCAAGCATCTCCTTTGCCTTTCCGAGGCGGATCTGGATGAGGTAGTTGATCGGCGAATCCCCCGTCTTCTCCTTGAAGATCTTGGAGATGTACACTGGGCTTAAGTACATGTTCTGTGCGATTCCGTCGAGGGAAATGTGCTGGGAATAGTTGGCCTTTAAGTACTGGATGATGCGCTGCACGACGTAGCTCTTCGAGTAGCTCTCGAACGGCACGCCGACAACCTCCTCCTTCGGCTTCTCCGTAATGGAGCGGTACAGAAGGATCAGGATCTTGATCATCTGCGCCTGCACGAGGTAGTACCGGCCGGGCTGCGTGGTCATGTTCTCGTCGATGATCTCGTAGCAGCAGCGGCTGATCTCCCGCTTCACCTCGTTGGTCAGGCTGATCACCGGACAGCCGTTCGGCAGCTGGATCGTGTTCGGTTCCATGTTCAGAAAATGAAGATCCGAGATACCCGCAACGAACTCCAGCGTCGGATCGGCCGGGTTCGTGATGATGCTCTGATGCATCACGCCGGGATTGCACACTAAAAGATCTCCCTGCTTGACGTCGTAGGTGACGCCGTCGATCAGGTACTGCCCCTTGCCGGACAGGATGTAGGCGATCTCCAGAATGGAGTGCGAATGATAGTACGTCAGGCGCGCGTCGCGCACGCGGCTGCAGTACAATACGGTGGGATGAAACTCCTCATACGAAATGTCGGATTGATACCCTGCCATAAGCAAACCTCCTCCGAAATCAGATGTTTTCGATCTGCCAATCGATCGGCGAAACCCCATTTGCCGTTAAAAACTCATTGGTCTTGCTGAAATGCCGGCATCCGAAAAATCCCCGGTACGCGGACAATGGACTCGGATGCGGTGCCGTCAGCACCAGATGCTTTCTGTTCGTAAGCATCGGCATCTTACTCTGCGCGGGACGGCCCCACAAAAGAAAGACAACCGGCCGGTCCTCCTTGTTGATCTCCGAGATCACCGCGTCGGTAAATGTCTCCCAGCCCCGGTCGTGATGGGAATTTGCGCTGTGCGCCCGCACCGTGAGGACGGTGTTCAACAAAAGCACGCCCTGCTTCGCCCATTTGACCAGATAGCCGTTGTTGGGAATGTAGCAGCCCAGGTCCGTCTGCAGCTCCTTGTAGATGTTCTCCAGAGACGGCGGGATCTCCGTTCCCGGGCAGACCGAAAAGCACAATCCGTGTGCCTGGTTCACCTCATGGTAGGGATCCTGCCCCAGGATGACCACCTTCACGTCGCTCCGCTTGGTGTAGCGGAACGCCTCGAAGATCTGCTCCCGCGGCGGATATACGTTGCCCCGGGCGTATTCGTCACGCACGAAATCACTGAGTGAGCGGTAATACGGCTTTCCGAACTCACCCTTGAAAAATGCTCCCCAGTCTTCCGCGATGACTGCCATCACTGCACCTCCCGGACACTCACTCCCCGCTCTCTTAAGTACCGCTTCACCTCGGAGATCTCCAGCTCCTTATAGTGGAACAGCGTAGCCGCCAGCGCTGCGTCCGCACCGCCCTCGGTCAACGCCTCATAAAAATGCTTGCAGGTTCCCGCGCCGCCCGAGGCGATCACCGGGATAGAAACGCGGTCCGCCACGGCGCGGGTGAGCGCCAGGTCGTAGCCGTCCTTCGTTCCGTCGCAGTCCATGCTGGTCAGCAAAATCTCGCCGGCACCGAGCTCCTGGGCCCGTCCGGCCCACTCCACCGCATCGATCCCCATATCCACGCGGCCGCCGTTTTTAAAGATGTGCCATGTTCCGTCCGGCATGCGCTTTGCGTCGATGGCGACCACCACGCACTGGCTGCCGAATTTGTCGGCCGCCTCGCTGATCAGGGTCGGGTTCATAATGGCCGCCGAGTTGACCGCCACCTTGTCCGCGCCCTCCCGAAGGATCATGCGGAAATCATCGACCGTGCGGATTCCGCCGCCGACCGTGAACGGAATGAACACCTGCTCCGCAACGCGACGAACCATCTCCTTCTTGATGGTCCGCGCGTCTGAGGACGCCGTGATGTCCAAAAACACAAGCTCATCCGCGCCGGCCCTTCCGTAGGCCTTGCCGACCTCCACCGGATCGCCCGCATCGCGCAGATTGACAAAATTGATACCTTTCACCACGCGTCCGTTGTGAACATCGAGGCAGGGAATGATTCTCTTCGTAAACATCGCCGTACTCCGTCGTCTTGGATTTGTTCGGGGCTCACTGCATGCCCGCAAAATTCATCAGGATCTTCATGCCCACATCGCCGCTCTTCTCAGGGTGGAACTGGCAGGCGCACAATTTGCCTCTCTGCACCGCCGCATGAATGGTCACGCCGTACTCCGTCGTGGCCGCCACATCCGAAAGCTCGCCCGCCTGCAGGTAGAACGAATGCACGAAATACACGTAACTCCCCGCGGGAACTCCCGCAAACAGAGGGCTCTCCTTGGGCATGCTCAGATCGTTCCAGCCGATGTGCGGGATCTTCCGTCCGCCTCCCTCGGGGATGCGCACGATTTTTCCGGGCAGTATCCCGAGTCCGGGAACGCCGGGCGCCTCCTCGCTCTCCTCAAAGAGCAGCTGCAGTCCGAGGCAGATCCCCAGGAACGGCTTCGTGGCCGCAACCTCGCGGATCACCTCCGTAAGGCCGCGGTCCGAAAGCTTCTTCATCGCATCGCCGAAGGCTCCGACGCCGGGCAGGATCACCCGGTCCGCCCCGCGGATCACCGCGGCATCGTCTGTGACGACATTCTCCAGTCCCAGCGAATTCAGAGCATTTTCCACACTGCGGATATTGCCTGCATCGTAATCGACAATCGCTATCATAACTCCTCCGACTCAACACCTGCGGGCGACGCCGGCTCTAACTCGAACCAGAACTCGACACCGTTCTCGTGGTTGATGACTCCGTATTTTTGATGGTGGCGCTCCATGATCGCCTTGACGATCGAGAGCCCGATGCCGCTGCCGCCGTACTCGCGGCTTCTGGCCTTGTCCACCTTGTAAAACTTGATCCAGATGCGCTCCAGCTCATCCTCCGGGATCAGCTCGCCGGTATTGTAAACCGAGACGCGCACCGCACCGCTCTCCTCGCTTAACGAAACCGCGATTTCCTTCGACTTGGACGCATGGTTGATGGCGTTGCTGACGTAGTTCGTCACAACCTCCTCGATCATGTACTCGTCCGCCCACACATAGACCGGATCGCTCTCGTGATAATGCAGCTTGATGCCCTTCTGCTCGCGGAGCACCTCGGTCTGGTTGAGAACGCCCGTCAAAAGGCTCACGATATCGAAGCGCTCGTACTCGACCTGGTTGCCGCCGAATTCCATCTGATTCAAGGTCATCAGCTTTTGCACCATCCGGTTCATCTTGCCGGCCTCGTCGGAGATGACGCTGCAGTAGTAGGCACGGCTCTCCGGGTCGTCGGATACATTTTCCGTAAGACCCTCTGCGTAGCCCTGGATCAGCGCGATCGGTGTCTTCAGTTCGTGCGAGACGTTCGCGATGAACTCGGACCGCATCGCGTCGACCTCCTCGCGGTGCTCCAGGTCGCTCTGCAGCTCACTGTTTGCATTCTTAAGCTCGCCGACCGTCTCCTGCAGCTGCGCCGACAGCCGGTTCAAAGAGGCCGATAAAACGCCGATCTCATCGCTTCCCTTAACCTCGCAGCGCGCCTCGAAGTCCATCTCGGCCATGCGCTCCGCGTGCTCCGACATCTGCACGATGGGCCGCATGACGCCGCGGCCGAAAAATACCGCCAGGATGACGGCCAGAAGAAACACGGCCGTTCCGATCAGCAGAAGCATATCCGTAAACGCGCGGTTATCGCTGACAAACGCCTGAAAATCCGTGCGGATATGAATCGTAAATCCGTTCTTCAATTTGCCGTAGGCGTCCAGATACTCCCGCTGGCTGCTTCCGTACACGCCCTCGCCGTCGAGGGTGTCCGCGTCCATCGTGATCCGGTAGATCTTATAAAGCTCATGCTCCGCAACCACCTCCGGATCTCCCGCCGCATTCTTGCGGATTCCGGAGTACACCATTCCGGCGTCGATGTACCACGACCTCGATCCGCTCTCCTCCGGTCCGCTGTTGTAGCGCACGCGCGGGTTTCCGCTGTACAAAAACAACATGTACTGCCGACCGACGGTGGAATCCAGCCTGTGCTGTGCATCCAGCTCGTAAAATGCAGTCGAATCTCCGAAAAATGCATTGATGGAATCGTAGCACTCCTCGAGTTTCTTCACCTTCCGGTTCAGAGACATCCGGTCCACGAACACGCGGAACAAAAGCCAGGTGCCGCCGACGCACAGAACGATCAGCACCGTGAACGCCAGCAGCAATTTGAAGCGAAACGAAACACCTTTCTTCATACTAACTCCGTACCCTTACTCCGTCGGCTCAAACTTGTACCCCATGCCCCAGATGGTATGGATGTACTCGCCCTTTTCTCCCATCTTGCTGCGAAGTTTCTTGACGTGCGTATCGATGGTGCGCGCGTCGCCGTAATAGTCATAGTTCCAGACGTTGTTGAGGATCTTCTCCCGGGAGAGGGCCACGCCCTTGTTCTCCGCAAAGAAGCTCAACAGCTCGAATTCCTTCACACTCAGATCGATCGGCTTGCCGTCGATGGAGACGATATGCGCCGTCTTATCAATGACGATGCCGCCCACCGAGAGGCTCTCCTCGCCCTGGCCTGCACGGCGCAGGATCGCATCGATGCGCGCCATCAGGATCTTCGGGCTGAAAGGCTTGCTGATATATTCGTCAACCCCGAGTTTAAACCCGAGAAGCTCGTCTCTCTCCTCGCTGCGGGCCGTGAGCATGATGATCGGCACCTTCGAATACTGCCGGATCTCCTTGCACACCTGCCAGCCGTCCATCTTCGGCATCATCACGTCGAGAAGCACCAGTCCGATCTCCTTCTTCGCAAAGAAGATGTCCAATGCCTGTTCGCCGTCCTCCGCCTCCAGGTAGCGGTACCCCTGCTTCTGCAGGAAATCGCACACCAGCTTGCGCATGCGCGCCTCGTCGTCCACTACCAATACCGTAACTTCATCCATGCTTACACCTCACATTCCGCGGCTCCTCCGCCGCGATAACCCCGTAAAAACTTACCTCTCTACACTACCAAAGAACCGTGTTCGTTCTGTGAATCGCTCTTATTTCTCGCCGTAATGAAAAATCCTGACCGTCTCGATGACCACCGGCGGATTCGGCCGAAGCCGCGACGTGAGTTTCACCGACATCAACTTGTCCAAAACCTCGTAGCCGTCGTAGATCTGTCCGAAGACGGTGTTGTGTCCGTACAGCCACGGCGCGCCGCCGTAGAGCTCGTAAAACGACAGCTCCTCCGCCGACAGTTCGGTACCGTACGCCTCCTTCAGGTACTGCTCCGTGGTGATGTGGAAGCGGTTGTCCAAAGGCTCCCGCAGCCCGCGGATCACGGACGCCTTCGTCTGCACGAAGAAGAACTGGATTGTATTTGTCGACTCGGTGCCCAGGTTGGCCATGCACAGCGCACCGCGGATCGGCTTCAGGCTCTCGACGATCTCGTCGGCAAATCCGCCGCCGTAGATGCTCTCGCCGCCTAAGCCCTGCCCCTCGCGGTCTCCCGCCTGGACGATGTAATCCTCGATGACGCGGTTGACTTTGATGCCGTCGTAAAATCCGTTGCCGGCCAGCGTCTTAAAGTTCTCCACCGCCTTGCGCGCCTCCTCGGGGAACAGCCGCACCGAGATCACGCCATAGCCGGTGAAGGTAAACTCCGCGCACAACTCGCCCTGCGCCGGCTTCTTCAATTGATAGATCTCCTGCGCCTCCGGGCGGAGCGCCGGCTCCGTCTCGTCGTCCTCATCGATGATGACCACGCCTGTCACGGTGGGCGTCGGCGAGACGACGTCTTCGGGCGTCGTGTTGTTCGCCGTCCTTTTGCCGCATGCCGCCATGGCAAGCAAGCCCGCAAACAACAGCCCGAACAGGGCGCTGCGTCGAATTGTAAAGCGCTTTTTGTGCATCCTCGGATCCTCTCCCCATCTGCCGACAGTCATACGTATTTATCCTAATACAACAACCCCGATTTTGCAAGAAAAATCATCGGACGGAGGTGACTCCGCCCGATGATCGGATACTGCTTTTTTGTTATCTCGTGCGCTTACTCGTAAGTCCCCAGGAAGATCGGAAGACCGTTGCTGTCCACGATCATGTAAACAAACGCCCGGTTGAGGTCCACGCGGTAGATATCCTCGACGAAATATGCCGCATCGGCCACGAGGAGCGCCGTGACGGCCGCTGCCTTGGTACCGTCGTTATCCACGCTGATATAGGTCTTGTGAAGCACATTGCTCACATACGTGTCGCGGTCGTCGATCAGCTTCCGCAGGTTCGCGCGGGACGCGTCAAACGCATCCGTCATGCCCATGCTCTTCAGTGCGTCCGGAAGCTGTACCGAGTACTCCTGTGTGTATTTCGGCATCGAGATGACAACCTCTCCGTGTTTTGCATTTGCAAACAATGTATCAATCGTTCCAACCCCCAGAGAATCCACAAGCTGCTCAATGGTCACGCCCTCCTTCGGAAGGAGTGCGACATAGGAATACTCGCCGCCGAGATACTTCTTTACAAAGCCGGTGCAAAGCTCGTTCTCCAGAAATCTTCCGTCCGACGTGCCGTGCATCATATCCACCTTGCGGACCGTGCCGTCCGCAAGCTTAAAATCGCTGTCCTTTACGATGTGGTCCGTATTAAAGGGCTCGACCCATCTGGCGTCCAGGGTGATGGCGTTCATCAGGATCATCGCGGTATCGGAATCCAGTCTGTCCAGAAGCTTCTTGATCATCCCCTTGGTATTGTCATTCACCCAGTTGTTGACGTCCGTCACCGTCTTATCATCCATCGCCGCCGAGAACACCGCCGCGCGGTAGTAGTCGAGGCAGGTGGTCAGAAATCCCTGGGGAACATGGGCGCCGATGTCATTGCGGATCCACAGCGAGTTGGCGTTTGTAAAGCTTGCACCGTCCTCCGTCTGCTTCGTCAGCTTCTCCACCCAGGCCGCCAGATACGCATTCCGCTCCTCGTTGGTGAGTCCGAGCACCTTGTCCATCTGCGTCAGCGTGTCTCCGTCAGTGCCGTTGGCAAACATGGCGAGAGCCATGTACACGGAAAACGGCGAGATCATTCGCGTTTCGCCCTTTCCCGTCTTTTGGAAAAGCCCGTAGGCAAACTGCTCGTAGGCCGCCTTCATCTTCTCATCCATCGGTTTTGTGACCGGCGTTCCCGTGGACGAGCCCGTGAGTTCCTTCGTTCCCGGTCCCGGGGTAAATCCCGGATTTTCACCCTTCGTCGGTGTCGGCGTCAGCGTCGATGTCGGTGTCACCGTTCCCGCCTCGCTGTTTTTTCTCTCCCCGCCCTGCTTGCCGCAGGCGGTACAGCCGATGGCCAGCACCAGCACTGCGATCCACGCGATCATTTTCTTTCCTGTTCTTCTCATAGTAATCTCTTCTTTCTTTTCTTCGTCCCGGCCGCTGCCGGGGTAATTTCCGGACTGTTATTGATATGTGCCGAGGAAGATCGGCAGGTTGTTCTCATCCACGATCATGTACACAAACGGCCGGTCGAGCCGGATGGTATGTGTGCGTGAAGCGGAAAGTGTGCGCGTCGAAATGAACGTCACGGCCGCCGCGCGGGTCCCCTTGTTGTCGAGGCTTAGGAATGTCTTGTGAATCACTCTGTCGACGAAGGTCTGCCCTGTCCGGATCAGCCCCGTAAAATCAGCTCCGATGCTGAAAATGTCGGGCATTCCCATCGTTGACAGCACATTGTTGAGCTCCCTTTTGTACTCGTCGGTGATCTTCGGGATCCGGAGACTCACCGCGTCCGCCTTTGCGTTTGCAAACAGCGCATCCACGGTCATTTGGTCCAGCGCCGCCACCGCCGCATCGAGGGTGACTCCCTCCTTCGGAAGAAGTGCTACGAAGCGGTATTTGCCGCCCTTGTAGGACTTCGCGCAGCCGGTGAACATGTCATTTTCCAGAAAGCAACGGTCCGCCTCGCCGCGAAGCATCTCGACCTTCGTTTTCGTTCCGTCTGCCTTCGTAAACTCCGCGTCCGTCTCCGTGTTCTCCGGAAGGAACGGAATCTCCCAGTCGGCATCCAGCGTGATGGCATTCATCAGGATCACGGAGGTGTCGATGGTCAGATCACCCGGCCTTATGATCTTTTTGATCATCCCCTTGGTGTTTTTGTCCACCCACGCGTTGACGTCATCGACGGTGCGGTCGTCCATATCCGCCGCAAACACCTCAGCCATGTAGTAATCTGCACAGACCGAAAGGAACGGATCCGGCACCGCCGTGCGGAACCGCTTCGCGATCCACACCGAGTCCGAGCACGTGAACGCGACATTCTCCTGACCGGTCAGGGAAGCGATCCACCCGGCAAGATATTGATTTCTCGTCTCCGCCGTCAAGCCGAGGACCGTGTCCATCTGCGTCAGCGTGTCGCCCTTCGCCCCGTTTGCAAGCATCGCCAGAGCCGTGTACACGGAAAACGGGGAGATCACACAGTTTCCGTCATCTCCCTGTGCGCACTCCTTGAACAACCGGTACGAAAAATCCGCGTACGCCTGCCGCATCGCCTCGTCCATGGCCTTCTTCTCCGGCGCGGCGTTTGAGCCGGCCGTCAGCGTCTCGGTGCCGCTCCCGTCCTCCGGCGTTTGAGTAGGCGCAGTCGTCACCGTGGACGTCGGTTCCTTTTCCGGGGCATTGCCATCGTCCTTCGCCCGCTCCCCGCAGGCGGCGAGCATCGTCGTTACGGCAAGGACCAGCAGCACGGCGGTCCACCGCCGCAGGCCCTCCCGGATCTGTTTTGTTCTTCTCATCAGTATCCTCCCTTGTTGCAGACTCTTATTTTCTTCCCGTACGACCGACTTACTCGAAGGTTCCGAGGAAGATCGGAATTCCGCAGAAATCGATGGCGTACACAAACGGATGGTCCGCGCGCACGGTGATGTGCTCGCTCTCCACCGGTGCCATCGACTTGCTCATCTCCACGACGGTCGCCGCAGCGGCGCGGGTTCCCTCCTCCGAGACCTCAATCTTTGCCTGGTGAATGATCCGGCTGATGTACAGGCAGGACGGATCGGTGATTCCCGAAAAGTCAGCCGAAGGGACAAACGGAAGGTTAAGTCCCATTTTCTGAAGAACCGGTATTATCGCCTCGCACCTCGTCTCCTCGGTGAACGAGGGAAGCATCAGCGTAATTTTGGCGTTTTTCCGGTTTTCATAGCAGTCGATCTTATTCCAGTACTCGGGCGTAAGAGCCGTCAGAAGCTCGTCGACGCTGACTCCCTTCTCCGGAACGAGGATTCGCATGGAGAACCAGCCGTCCTCGTAATACTTGTCCACAACCGTGCAGAGCTCGTCACGGTAGTATGAGCCCTGTTCGGTCCCGACCATGAGGTTCTCGGTGCGGAGCTTGTTTCCGTCCTTATCGTTGAAGGGCTCATTTTTCAACGTTTCCTTCTTTTCGAAAGGCTTCTCCCACTTCTGGTCGAAGAGGATCGCATTCACTAAAAGCATCACCGCGCCTGCATCGAGTCTGTCCAGCATGTTCTGAATCATCTTGTCCGTGTGGTCGCTGATCCAGTTGTTGACATCGCGGATCGTGGATTCGTCGAAGGGTGCCTTCAGCACCGATGCATAGTACTTCTTCGCGCAGATATCGAGAAATTCCTTCCGCACATTTTCCGCAAAATCCTCCTGGATCCAGACCGAGTTCGACACGGTCAGATAATCCTCGCTTTCGGACCACGCGATCATCTCCGAGAGAAATTCGTTCATGACCTCGCGCTTCATCCCGAAGAGTTTTTCAAACTCCGCAAGCGTCTCACTCCCGGCTCCGTTTTCCGCCATTCCCACCGCATACATCATCGAAAACGGCGAGAGTACCGTCGTGCCGTCCGTCGTTCCGCGCACCTGCCGCAGAAGTTCAAACGCGTAGGGAAGATACCCCTTTGCAAACTCCTCAAAATCCTGCGGTACATCCTGTTTGCCCTCGATCTCCGCAGCCTCCGCCAGCACCGCCGCGCCGGAAAGGTGATCGCATCCCGCGCAGACCGCCATCATGACGACCGCCAGAAGAAGCGCCACACATTTTGTAACCGCCGAATGTCTTCCGATAAACTTTCGCATTCTGTTCACCCCCTGTTCTTTTTCTCCGGAATCCCTGCCGTGCTCCTCTCCCGATCCCGGAAATCCCGTTTATGCCATAGATACGATCCGGCAGCTCCGATTTATGAGACATTTTTCGAAAAATGAAAAAAAGTAACGACCCCCCTTGACAGTGTAACAGTGTTACGCTATAATGACGTCGTAACAGTGTTACACTGCGTGCACGGCAGAGTAATCTCAAAACCCAATCTACATAGGAGGTGGTTCTTTGGATTCGGAACAAAAGCTGATTTCCAAAAAAGCTCTCCTGGAGCGGTATAATATTTCGTACGGCTCGCTGTACCGATGGAAACGCAAGGGATTGATCCCCGATGAGTGGTTTCTTCGGAAGGCAACCGTCACGGGACAGGAGACGTATTTTCCGGAGGAACTGATCTGCGAGCGGATGGAGCTGATCCTTTCCGCGAAGGACGACGTTCTTCTGGACGAACTTGCGGCGCGGCTTTCGGGGGAGAGTCAGACCGACCCGTCCATGACCGTGGAGACCGCCTACGGCAGCCACACTCTCCGGCTCTCGGAGATCCGGACCGTCCGCATGACCGATCAAAACGGCACACAGACGGACATCACAACACAAATCATCAACTTACTAAGGGGAGGAACACAAGTATGAACATTTCCGGTTCCGGAAGTCTTCCGGGCGGCGATTACGGCGAAGATATCCGCATCAGCGGAAGCGGCAGCATCAAGGGGAGCATCAGCTGTACCGGTCTCGCGATCTCGGGCTCCGGCCACGTCTACGGCGAGGTCAACTGCCACGGCGCGATCCGCGTGTCGGGCTCCGGCAGAATTGACGGCGCCGTGCATGCCGCCGATATTCAGGTCAGCGGAAGCACACATTTCGACGGTCCCGCGACCGTGGACGGTAAGATGCATGTCAGCGGTGCGGCACATATTACCTCGCTGCACTGCGGTGAGCTCGTATCCAGCGGTGCCCTCAAGGCCACCGGCGACGTCTCCGCGGAGACGATCACCGTCCGCGGCGCCATCAACAGCGAGGGCCTAATCAATGCGGAAAATATCGATGTGGAAATGGGCGGTGACTGCTATGCCGACGCCATCGGCGGCAGCGTCATCCTGATCCGCAACGGAGCTGTCCGCGGTCTGCTCGCCCGCCTGTTCAAGGGCGCCGGCAGCATCTTTACTGTCAGAACGAACATCGAGGGCGATGACATCACGCTCTCCAACGTCGTGGCCGACACCGTCATCGGACGCAACGTCCGCATCGGCGACGGATGCCGGATCCGCCACGTCATTTACAGCGAATTGATCAACATCAGTGAAAAAGCGGAAGTAGAACTCTACGAACCTTCGAATTGAAGTCTTTACTTTACGCCGAAATTGTGCTATAGTGTCCGTTGTCGGCGCTTGTAGCTCAGTGGATAGAGTAGTGGCTTCCGAAGCCAATGGTCGGGGGTTCGAATCCCTTCAGGCGCAACAAA
>CACZRV010000091.1 GCA_902783725.1 uncultured Lachnospiraceae bacterium
CTTCAATACATGGGAACATCGAATTCGTCCTATCAGAAGCTTTTTGTCACCTCTCTGGAAGAAGGCGCCGCGGCGCGAACCGCCGCTGCAGTCTCGTTCCGGCCGGCGGCACCGCCATCGCCTACCCCGACGAATTCACCTACCCCTACGAACACCCCAACGCCGACGCCGACCCCAACCAATACCCCAACTCCAACACCAACGAACACACCGACACCGACGAATACGCCAACGCCGACGAACACACCTACACCGACACCAACCAATACCCCAACTCCAACACCAACGAACACGCCGACGCCAACCAATACCCCGACGCCGACGCCAACGAATACACCAACTCCAACACCAACGAACACACCGACACCGACACCAACCAATACCCCAACTCCAACACCAACGAACACGCCGACGCCAACCAATACCCCGACGCCGACGCCTACTCCTACTCCAACAGCGACAGACGTTTCTAAACCAACGCCGACATCAACAAACAGTCCGACATCGACAGAGGTTCCACCGCCGGTTGTCGAGGCGGTGATGAGTACGATTCCGACGCCGACGCCACTTCCGACGCCGGTTGCGGAGGTGAAGTCAGCCGGACCGCCGGAGTCACCGCAGACAGGGGATTCGTTTCGTGCAAACCGAAGTCTTCGGTGGATTCTGTTTGCGGCATCGCTGATCTGTTGCCTCATTTTCCGAAGAGGCAGACATTGACGATAACGTGACAAAGAAGGCACGGCAGCTGTATCGGTTGCCCTTCATCATACAAACCAACCTTGGCCGCTGAGGCTTCGGAAGACACTTGTTTTTTGCAGGTGTTTATGGTAGATTGAACTTGGAAGTTCATTGTTCATCCGAAGTCTCGGCGGCAGCCTCCATGTGCGGAGGAGAGTCGTGAGAACTCCCTCCCCGCATGGTTCTTTGTCCACGGGAGGGATTATGGATACAATGAATGAAATGAGAAAACCGTACGGATTGAAGTTTTCGAGCGACATCGTATTTGGCGTTTTGCTTCGAAGGAATCCGGAGTTGTGCAGGCGCATTCTTGAGATTGTGCTTGACATTAAAGTTCGACGCATAAACATTATTCAAAACGAGAGGCATTTTGAACCAGGACTCGACGAACGCGGGATCCGCCTGGATGTTTATGTTGAGGATGATGACGCAACGATCTACGACGTCGAAATGCAGACGACCGACGATCGAAATCTGCCGATGCGAACAAGGTATTACCAGGGGGCGATTGACACTGATTTGTTGTCTCCGTCACAGGATTACTCCTCGCTTCGGAAGACCATCATCCTGTTTATCTGCTGCTTTGATCCGTTTCACCGGAATCTTCCCATATACCGGTTTCGATACCGTGCCGAAGAGGATTTTTCGTTGACGCTGGGCGATGAGACGGAGAAAGTTTTTGTGAATGCCGATTATGTCGGAGAGTTGGCGAAGGGGGAGCTGGGAAGTTTCCTGCACTTCGTGACAACGGAGGAGAGCACGTCGGCGTTCACGGAGAAGATTGCTGTGGCGATGGATGAACTAAACCGCAGCGAGGAAGGGAGGAGCCTTATGACGCTGGAGATGAAGATGCGCGAGGAGCGCAGAATTGCACATGAAAAGGGTCGTGAGGAAGGCCGTGAGGAAGGTCGTGTAGAAGGCCGCAAAGAGATGGTGTTGGAGCAGTTGGCGGCGGGCGATATTACTTGTGAGCTTGCCGGAAAATGGTTGAAACTCTCTCCGGAGGAGGTAGCAAAGCTTTTGGAGGAGTACAGGAATCCGACTGAGTGAGACTTGCCTTTTCTGCCGGTTTGTGATATATAGAAGGGGACGCTTGAGAGGAAATGAACGTGGTGTTCGGTTTCTTTTGCGTTCGCAATGACAGGAGGATAGTAACGTATGATCTACAGAACCAGCGGAACCTGCTCTTCGCAGATTTCGTATGATATCGTCAATGAGGACGGTGTGGAAGTTGTTCGCAATGTTGTTTATACCGGCGGTTGCAACGGCAACCTGCAGGGAATCGGCCGTCTGGTCGAGGGAATGCCCGTGGATGAGGTAATCACGAAGCTTCAGGGGATTCGCTGCGGCTACAAGTCGACGTCCTGCCCGGACCAGCTCGCCAAGGCGCTTGTCGCTTACAAGGCGGAGCAGGCATAAGACAGATCCGGCAGGATCGGAAAAACAATCGGAAAAGGACGGGCAAATGCTGCGGCATTTGCCTTTTTCACGGAGATATGAAGAAAATTGTATTAACCGGCGGCGGGACGGCAGGTCACGTTACGCCCAATATTGCATTGATCGATCGGCTGAAGGAGGAAGGATTCGAGGTTTACTACATCGGCTCCAAGACGGGAATCGAGAAGGAGTTGATCGAGAATCTGGGAATCCCGTACTACGGAATCAGTTCCGGAAAGCTTCGGAGATATTTTTCGCTGAAGAATTTTACGGACCCGTTCCGCGTGCAGCACGGATACCATGAGGCGAGGAAAATCCTTAAAGAACTGAAGCCGGACGTGGTATTTTCCAAGGGCGGATTTGTTTCGGTTCCGGTGGTGGTGGCAGCCGGAAAGGCGAAGATTCCGACGGTAAGCCACGAGTCGGACATGACGCCGGGATTGGCCAACAAACTGAGTCTGCGGTATGCCACAAAGGTGTGCTGCAATTTTGCGGAGACCCTTGAGCATGTGAAGGGCAAGGGCATTCACACGGGAACGCCGATCCGCAAGGAGCTCTTCACGGGAACCCGCGAGGCGGGACTTGCGTATGCAGGATTTGACGGCAAAAAGCCGGTGATCCTCGTGGTCGGCGGAAGCACCGGAGCGGTGCGGGTCAACGAGGCGGTGCGGGCGGCTTTGGCGCTGTTGCTGCCGGAGTATGACGTGCTTCATCTGTGCGGCAAGGGAAAGACGGACGAGAGCGTCAGCCTGCCGGGATATGTGCAGAAGGAATATTGCGACAAGGAGATGAAGGATGTGCTGGCGATGGCGGATGTTGTTGTCTCCCGCGCCGGGGCAAATGCCATCTGCGAGCTGCTGGCGCTTCATAAGCCCAACATCCTGATCCCGCTTTCGGCGGAGGCGAGCCGCGGCGACCAGATCCTGAACGCGGCGTCCTTTGAGAAGCAGGGCTTCAGCAAGGTGTTGCAGGAGTCGGAGGCAACGCCGGAGGCGCTTGCGAAGACGGTCGCGGAGCTGTATCAAAACCGGCAGCAGTATATCGACGCCATGGCGGCGAGCCCGTCCTCGGATGCGACGGAGACCATCGTGCGGCTTTTGGTGGAATTAAGCGATCAACAGTAGTGTCCGCGGAGAACGCAGACAGTTCGGAACATAAAAAGAAACGCCCGGGAGCAATTCCCGGGCGCATTTTCGTTCGGTGTGTGATCACATCTCGGCGGCAATCTTTGCAGCCCACTGGGCAGCTTCGCCGTCGGCGTAGGAGCCCTGCGGCCATACGGGGAGAATTCCGTCGTCCGCAAAGCGGGGCACGATGTGGATGTGCAGGTGGAATACGGTCTGCCCTGCGGCGGGCTCGTTGTTCTGCAAAATGTTGATTCCGTCGCAGCCGGTTGCGGCTTTCACGGCCTTCGCAATCTTCTTTGCGACGGGAAGAGCCTTGGCAGCGATGGTGTCGTCGAGTTCGTAAAGATTGTCGGCGTGAACCTTCGGAAGCAAAATGACATGACCCTTGTGCGCGGGCGCGATGTCCATGATCGCCCGAAAATCCTCATCCTCATATACGGTTGCGGTCTGGAAAACCCCGTTCGCGAGTTTGCAAAAGATACAATCGTCCATGGTGAGACTCCTTTCCGAAGCGCCCTGCGATCCGTGCCGGCAAAGGCGGCGCAGAAGCGGTGCTCCGGCTAAAGTATAGCACGCTTTCCGGCGAATGACAAGACGGCGGGGATACTGAAATAACAGTGGTTGAAAGGATGAAAGACGAGGGAGGAGGGAACGGAGAAAGTACAGACGAAATTACTTGACGAAGAGGTAAATACATGTTACTATTTGCGCGATGCAAGGTTCCGTTCGCAACCGAAGGGGGAATATTGTGAGAACATTCACGTTGACCGAAACAATGCTCGTAAGGACATATGTGAATGGAAAGGCAATCACGATACGCCTGATGGTGTCGGAGAAAACAGCTGCAAAACACACAAAGGGAAGCCATGTGCAGATCCGGGGAACCGGAAGAAGCTTTTTGGTCTGTGAAAAATGAACGAAGAGATGAAACAACTGGCGGACCGGCTGATCGCTGTGCATCGGCTGTCCGCGGAAGAGTATGAAAAACTGATAACCGGCCGGGATGAGGAGCTTGCGGAGTATCTCGCGAAGGCGGCTGTTGCGGAGCAGAAGAGAATCTACGGAAACGAAATATTTGTCCGGGGTCTTCTGGAGATCAGCAACATCTGCAAAAACGACTGCATTTACTGCGGGATCCGCAGAAGCAACCGAAACTGCGAGCGGTACCGCCTCACGGAGGAGGAGATCCTTGCCTGCGCGGACGAAGGGTACCGGCTCGGCCTGCGCACGATCGTGATGCAGGGCGGGGAGGATATGCATTTTTCGGATGATGTGCTGTGCGGGATCGTTCGGAAGATCAAGGAGCTTCATCCGGACTGCGCCGTGACGCTCTCCATGGGGGAGCGCAGCCGGGAGGGCTATGCGAAGCTTCGGGAGGCCGGGGCGGACCGGTATCTGCTGAGGCATGAGACCGCGGACCCGGAGCATTACAAAAAGCTGCATCCCGCGGAGATGAGCTACGAAAACCGCATGCGGTGCCTGCGGGACTTAAAGGAGCTCGGATACCAGACCGGCTGCGGCTTTATGGTGGGATCGCCGTATCAGACGGCGGCGAATCTCGCAGCGGACATCGCATTTGTCGAGAGTTTTAAACCGGAGATGTGCGGCATCGGACCGTTCATCCCCCATCACGATACGCCCTTTGCGAAGGAGCCTGCGGGAAGCGTGGAACTCACGTGCTTTCTCTTAAGCGTCATCCGGCTGGTGCATCCGCATGTGCTGCTTCCTGCGACCACGGCCCTCGGGACCATGCATCCGCAGGGGCGGGAACTGGGGATCTTAGCGGGCGCCAACGTGCTGATGCCGAACTTAAGCCCTGTGGGCGTGCGGAAGAAGTACGAGCTGTACGACAACAAGATCTGCACCGGCGAGGAGTCCGCGCAGTGCCTGCACTGCCTGGCGACGCGGGTGGAGGCCATCGGCTACCGCCTGTCCGAAGGGCGGGGCGACTACCGCGGCTGAGCAAAGCGGCGATGTCATTTGTTGCCGAAAATCCATCCGAAAAGCCATTGCGCTGCGGACGCGGCGGTGATACAATGCAAAGCGTGAATCGGAAAATGCAGCCCGGCTGCATTTGCGAAATATATTCTGACGGGGAAGTGATCTCTGACCCGCAAGAAAGGACAATCAAACATGGCAAAGTACGACCCTAAATCAATGGTCGCGGAGGAGTTCATCAACGATGACGAGATCCGCGAAACGCTCGCGTACGCGGAGGAGCACAAGCGCGACCTGCCGCTCATCGAGAGCATCTTGGAGAAGGCGAGACCGAGGAAGACGGCCAAAGGCTGCACCTGCGCGGGACTTACGCACCGCGAGGCATCGGTTCTGCTCGCCTGCGATCTACCGGAAATCACGGAACGGATTTACGAGATTGCGGAGGAAATCAAGCTCGCATTTTACGGAAACCGGATCGTGATCTTTGCGCCGCTGTATCTTTCCAACTATTGTGTGAACAGCTGCGTCTACTGCCCTTACCACATCAAAAACAAACACATACCGCGAAAGAAGCTGACCCAGGACGAGGTGCGCGAGGAAGTCATCGCGCTGCAGGACATGGGCCACAAGCGTCTTGCCATCGAGTCCGGCGAGGACCCGGTGAACAACCCCATCGAGTATATCCTCGACTGCATCAAGACGATCTACAGCGTTCATCATAAAAACGGCGACATCCGCCGCGTGAACGTCAACATCGCCGCAACCACCGTGGAAAACTATCGCAAACTCAAGGAGGCCGGCATCGGAACGTACATTCTGTTCCAGGAGACCTACCACAAGGAGAGCTACGAGCGGCTGCATCCGGCGGGACCGAAGCACAACTACGCGTATCACACCGAGGCGATGGACCGCGCCATGGAGGGAGGCATCGACGATGTGGGCCTGGGCGTTTTGTTCGGCCTCGAGCTGTACAAGTACGAGTTCGCCGGGCTGATCATGCATGCGGAGCACCTGGAGGCCGTGCACGGCGTCGGGCCGCACACCATCAGCGTGCCGCGGGTCAAGAAGGCCGACGACATCGATCCGGATGTATTTGACAACGGCATCGACGACGAGACCTTCGCCAAGATCACGGCGTGCATCCGGCTGGCGGTTCCGTACACGGGAATGATCATCTCCACGAGAGAGACGGAGGCCGTGAGATCGAAGCTTCTCCGACTCGGCGTGTCCCAGGTGAGCGGCGGCTCGAGAACGTCGGTGGGCGGCTATGCCGGCTACACTCCCGAGGAGCGTCCCCACGACACGGAGCAGTTCGACGTCTCCGACCAGCGATCCCTCGACGAGGTCGTAAAATGGCTGATGGAGAGCGGACATGTGCCGTCCTTCTGCACCGCGTGCTACCGCGAGGGGCGCACGGGCGACCGTTTCATGAGCCTTTGCAAGAGCGGCCAGATCCTCAACTGCTGCCATCCGAACGCGCTCATGACGCTCTCGGAGTATCTGGTGGACTACGCGTCCCCGGCGACGGCGGAGATCGGCTATAGGATGATCGATGAGGAGCTTGAGAAGATCCCGAACGAGAAGGTGCGCTCGATCGCGGCACAGAACATCGCGGACATCAAAAACTCGAACCGGAGAGACTTCCGCTTCTGACATTTTTCGGAGGAACAAGTATGAGTATGCAGGAGACAATCTCGGCGGAGCGGATCCACATCGCGTGGTTCGGCATGCGCAACGCCGGCAAATCCTCCCTGGTCAACGCGGTGACCGGCCAGGACGTCAGTATCGTTTCGGACGTTCCCGGGACAACCACGGACCCCGTGCGCAAGGCGATGGAGCTGCTGCCCTTAGGGCCGGTTCTGATCCTCGATACGCCCGGCCTCGATGACGAGGGCGAGCTCGGAGCGCTGCGTGTGGCACGCACGGCGAAAATTCTGGCGCAGACCGATATTGCGGTGCTGGCCGTCGATATCGTCGCCGGGTGGAGCCGGGAAAACCGGGAACTGCTTACGGAGATTGCCTCCCGCGGGATACCTTATGTTGTCGCATATACAAAGGCCGATCTGGCGGACGAGGAAATGAGAGCAGCGAGGCGCGGGGAGGCAGCGGGAGCTGCCGGAGCAGACGGGGCGAAGAGCCTGAGCGTCGTGTTCACCAGCGCCGCCACCGGCGAGGGAATTCATGGGCTCAAGGAACTGCTCGGAACCTTCGCGCCGAAGGTCGCAAAAGAAAAAAAGATCCTGACGGACCTGACGGAGCCCGGCAGCACGGTGGTTCTGGTGACGCCCATCGACTCGTCGGCGCCCAAGGGAAGGCTGATCCTGCCGCAGCAGCTGGTGCTGCGGGAACTTCTGGACGCCCATTGCAGGGCGATGGTGTGTCAGCCGGAGGAGCTTGCGGAGACTCTGGCGGTGCTCCGGACGCCGCCGGCTCTGGTGGTGACGGACTCCCAGGCGTTTGCGAAAGTGCAGGCCGTCGTGCCTGCGGACGTGCCGCTTACCTCATTTTCCATCCTGTTCGCGAGATACAAGGGAAACCTTAAAACTCTCGTCGGCGGGGCGGAAGCCATCGATCGGCTGAAGCCCGGACAGAAGGTGCTGATCGCGGAGGGGTGCACGCACCACAGGCAGTGCGAGGACATCGGGACGGTGAAGCTTCCCGCATGGATCGGGAAGCGGCTTTCGTTCCGGCCGGAGTTTGCGTTCACGTCGGGCGGGGATTTTCCGGAGGACCTCTCGGATTATGCGCTTGTCATCCACTGCGGCGGGTGCACGCTGCCCGAGCGCGAGATGGCGAGACGGCTTGCGATCGCGGAGGCGGCGGGGGTTCCGATGACCAACTACGGCGCGGCGATCGCGTACATGAACGGAATCCTGCGGCGGAGCATCGCCGTGTTTGCGAAGAACGAATGAGATACGGGGCCCCGGCAGCGGGGCCCTTTGCCGTCCTCCCGGGCGGGGTGTCGCGAAAGGCTTGCGAGACTGCGGAAAATGCGGTACAATATACCCTGTGGGAGTATGCATTTGGCAGGTTTTGGAGGAAGCATGAAACTGCGGTTTCGCATTTTGATCCTGTTCGGTGTGTTTTTCGTGGCGACGATCATATTTTTCTGTCGCGTGCGGGTGCACACCTACAGCAATGAACGTATGACGGTCACGGCGTCCCCGGCGACGCTGCCGACGGTCAGCTTTGTTGTGGGCGGAGTCGAGATCAATCCGCTTTTGGGATATACCGTCGATCTGCAGGCGCAGCTGGTTCGTGAGAGCATCACGCCGGTGGGGGCGGACCTGACGTTCACCGTGCTGATCGATGAGCACGAGAGCGTCGTGAAGCGTCTGGTGTGCCTCGTCAGCGAGGTGGAGACCGGAACGGAGCTCGAGACCCGCGAGATCAAGGCGCTGCGGCGGGAGGAGGACGGACGGCTGAGCGCCATCGTCAATCTCACGGGAAACTACGGAAACAACACGGAATACACATGTCGGCTGACACTCACGACAAACGATGGCAGAGACGTGTATTTTTACACCAGACTGATGGCGGCATCCTTCGGGAATCTTTCGAAGGAGATGGGCTTCGTCACGACATTTCACGCATCGCTGTTTGACTCGGACCAGAGAAGTACAGTCGAAAAATACCTCGACACCAAGGACTCGGCCACCGGCGCCGATTATGCGCACGTGACCATCGAGGACGACACGGACACGGTGATGTACGGCCAGATGGAGCCCCGGGAGCTGTGGAAGTCGGTGCCGACGATCACTGAGTACAATAAGACCTACATCTGCGCCACCATGGACGCGCGGCTGCAGATATTTTCCGACGACGGGGACGAGAGATATGTCACCCACGAACAATTCCGCTTCCGCTGCGCCGGCAAGAACAACACGCTGTACAACTACGACCGGACGATGCAGGAGGAGTTCGACGGAACGCTGGTCAGCATCAACCGCAACCAGATCAAGCTCGGGATCACCACGGACAATGACCCCAAGCGACTTTTAAGCAGCAACGGCAAATACCTCCTCTTCGCCTACGACGGCGATGTGTGGGAGTACGATATGGCGCGCAACGTCTCGGTGCGGGTGTTCTCCTTCGAGCGGAGCGGCGTCTGGGACATGCGGTATGCGAACCGGCAGCATGATTACACGCTGATCTCCGTGGATGACAGCGGAAACGCGGACTTCGTGGTGTACGGCTACATCACCCGCGGACAGTACGAGGGGCGCGTGGGAATTCTCTATTACCGCTATCACGCGGAGGAGAGCCGGATCGAGGAGATGATGTTCGTGCCGGTCGCGGTGCCGTACCAGGTCCTCAAGGAGGACTTCGGGTCCTTCTGCTACATGAACGATTACGACGAGTTTTATTTTACGCTCTTCGACACGCTGTATCTGTACCGCACGCTGGTGCACGACTTTACGGTGGTTGTGGAGCATTTGCCGAAGAACAGCGTGTTCTTTGACGGCGAGGGCATCTTCGTCTACCAGCAGAATTACTCAAGCGCCGCCAACACGGCACTGGATTACTATGACCTGGAGAACCGCAAGGCGAGGACGGTGGAGGCGCCGCAGGGCGACCGGATCGTGCTTTTGGGGACCATCGACGGCGAGCTGATCTACGGCCTGGCCCACGACCATGACGTGACCTTCCGCGACAACGGCGAGGACCATGTGCCGATGTACCGCATCGTCATCGAGAAGCTGGACGGAACAGAGGTCAAGAACTACGAGAGCGAGAGTGAATTTTTCTCCGAGGCGGAGGTTGTGGAAAATGCCATCAACGTCGAGCTTTGCAAGAAGGTCGGCGAGGCGATCGTGACCGAGCCGGACGGCAGCATGGCGCTGCGGCCACTGTATGAGACTTCCGGGCGGTACAACATCTTAAAGAGCGCGAAGACACCGTCGCCGAAGATTACGGTGAGCGGGCGGTCGAGCAACCTTATGCACAGGGAGTATTTTCTGAATCTTCCTTCGGGATACAAGCTGGCGGCGGTGCCGAAGACGGAGACGCCGGAGCACACGGTGCTCACGGGAAACACCTCCGTGCGCGTCGGCAGTTGGATCGACACACGATACTATGTGGTTTCCTACGGGGATATCCTGCAGGTATCCGGCGACCTGGGAAGCTGCATCACCCTGGCGGATGCCACAGCCGGCGCCGTGTACGACGGCAAGGGCAAGGTCATCTGGAAGCGCGGCGTCAAGGAGACGACGGCGCGGATCAAAAACCTGACGCCGGTGTATGCGAACGATACGAGGACGGAGCTGCAGGCGATCCTGCAGATGATCTTCTCCTACAAGGGCTCGGGAGTGAACGCGGACGAGTGCGATACCAACGCTGAGCCGTTCCTTTCCTGGATCACCGGGGCCATCCCGGGAACCGGCGTGGACCTCTCGGGCGTGACCCTCGGACAGGCGCTCTCCTTCGTCTCCGACGGGCGGCCGGTGGCGGCGCGATACAAGGATACGTGGGTGCTGATCGTGGGCTATGAGTCCAACAAGGTTTATGTCATCTCGCCGAAGCAGGGAAAGACTCTGACCCTCGGCCTCACGGAGGCGAAGGCGACGATCGAGAAAGCAGGGGTTTACTACAGCTACGTGGACTGATGCCCCGGGGCATCGGCGCGTGCGGAAAATGAGGAGGGAGCATTTGTTATGTCACGGGTATTTTTGATCGTACTGGACAGCTGCGGTGTCGGCGCGATGCCGGACGCTGCGGATTTCGGGGATGAGGGAAGTTTCACCCTGCGAAGTGCCGCGACCTCGGCGGAATTTTCCATGCCGAACGCGGAAAAGTTAGGATTGTTCCACATCGACGGCGTGTACGGCAATGTGTGCGGGCGCGGGCTCGGCAAGGCGAAGCGGAAGACCTTCGACGGTGTCGTGGGACGTCTCGCGGAGGTGTCGAAGGGCAAAGATACGACAACGGGTCACTGGGAGATCGCGGGGCTGCCGCTTGCAAAGCCGTTTCCCACGTTCCCGAAGGGATTTCCCAAGAAGCTGATCAACGAGCTGGCGAAGCAGACCGGCCGGGGGATTCTCTGCAACAGGCCGTACTCGGGAACGGATGTCATCCGCGACTACGGCAGGGAGCACATCGCCACGGGCGATCTGATCGTGTACACGTCGGCGGACAGTGTGCTGCAGATCGCGGCCCATGATTCCGTTGTGTCGACGGAGCAGCTTTACGAGTATTGCGAGATCGCGCGAAAGCTCTGCACGGGCGCATACGGCGTCGGACGTATCATCGCGCGGCCCTTCACGGGAGAGTGGCCGTACACGAGAACGCCCCTTCGCCATGATTTTTCGCTGGAGCCCACGGGGGCGACGCTTCTCGATGTGCTGAAGGATGCGGGCTTTGCGGTGCGCTCGGTCGGCAAGATCGTGGACATTTTTGCGGGCAGGGGAATCACGGATTTTACAAGAACCGCTTGCAATGAAGAGGGCATTGATGTTACACTTGAAAAAATGAAAGAGGATTTCGAGGGGCTGTGCTTCACGAACCTCGTGGATTTTGACATGAAGTACGGCCATCGGAACGATATCGAAGGCTATGCGAGAGCATTGACGTACTTTGACACGAAGCTTCCGGAGCTTATGGCGGGGCTTCGTGAGGATGACATTCTGATGATCACGGCGGACCACGGCTGCGATCCGGCCACGGCGTCGACGGACCACTCGAGGGAGTACATTCCGCTGGTGGCGTACGGACCGAAGCTTCGCGGGAACATCAATGTCGGGACCAGGGTCGGATTTTCCGACATCGGCAAGACGATAGCGGCGCGCTTCGGCGTGGCGAACAAACTGGCGGGGGATGTTATTACGGAGCTTTTGTAAAAGCTTTCGCAGGGGGTAGACAGAAATGAACTATATCAGAGCGGTGCTCCGGTCATGGGTGTTTTGGGGAATCTTTTTGGGAACGGTAGTTATCGGACTTTTTATCGCGTTCATGCCCGAGAAAGAGGATAACCGCATTGTCGGCGACGATCTTGTGATGGTCAGCAAGGACAAAAAGGCGACGCTGGTTATTCCTAACGGGATGACATCCTGGTACCGGTGGGAGAACGACGAGGAAGAGTGGAGAAATATTCTGTTTGTGAGGGTCAACACCAGATACACGAGCGACTATATCACCCAGATCGTGGTCCCGCATGAGGCATTTGTCGGAGCGGTAGCTTTCTCGTACGAGAACGGCAGGACACAGGCCGTTATCTATCCGACGGATCACAAGGACACGTATAAATGGAGATACGAGTTGTTTTTGGTAAACAACCATCTCTTCGCAATGGAGGTCGAGCGCGAAGGGAGCGTTAATGTGACGCTTTTCGAGTCGTCGTTTAAGGTTCGCCGGCAGGGAGAGGAGTTCTGTCTTGTGTTTCCTGCCACGGACGCAACGACGGGTTTCGTGGTTGACGGGGACGTCGATACGGGTGAACGGATCAAGCCCGATCGCGCGCACATGGAGTATTCGGAATGGCGTCATTTCTACGAGCTGCTGGATGAGAACTACCGCTGTTTTGACGATGCAAATCAGACGATCTATGTCCGGCTGCATCACGAGCAGGGCATCCGCTGCCGTTTGTTTGCAAAGATCGAGGTGACATCGGAGGATGTTTTGATCACCGTTGTTCCGGAGGAGGAGATTCCGCAGATCGCCGGGACGGCAGAATAAAACAGAGCGGAAAATGCAATTGAAATCAATACCATCGGGAGGCAGTCTATGAAGGACAGATTACAAATCAGCAACAAAACCTGGATCATTATCGCGGGCTCGATTCTCGTGCTGGTGATCCTGATCGCGATCATTCGTCCGAAGAAGAAGGACGCGGATCTTTCACTCACGAGCTATGACGGCACGGTGACGCTGACGATTCCCGAGGTATCCAAGGGCGACGCCAACAACAGCACGCGCCACCTCGTGCGCTGCAAGCTGGACCGCCAGAAGGATTTCTTCAAAACGAGCGTGGTGAAGCACGAGAACTACATCGGCAGCATCGGCACCAACGGCAAGCTGTACGAGCCCTCGGAAAAGGAGGACACCGGCAGCTATCTCTTCCTGAAGGATGACCGGTATTTCCTGGTGACGCACGAGAGCGGCTTCGCGATGATCACGGAGCTGACGGCGACGGTGCGGGACGGCGAGAACACGTACTACATCATTTTCCCGTGCGACGTGGAGTTTGACCTCGCGGGCTTCGGTCAGCTGGATTACTCGAGCCTTGAGAGCGTCCGCAGCTTTGAGGACCTCGAGGCTTTCTACCGCCGCGTGAACGAGGATTACTTCCGTGTGGACAATCCGTACAAGACCATCTACGTGAATCTGATCAAGGACGGCGAGCCGACGACGCGCACCATGGCAGTGAAGACGACGGAGACCGGCGTCGAGGTGTACACGGAGGAAAATGCAGTGAAGTAAAATGCGTTCCGGCATGCCCGGAGCGGGCCTTCGGCAGGCGAAACAAAGAGCCTTTCATTTTCTGCGAAAAGAACTTGACTTTCCGCGGAAGTGATGGTAATATAGGCGATGCTTGCAGTTGTGGCGGAATTGGCATACGCGCATGATTCAGGTTCATGTC
>CACZRV010000092.1 GCA_902783725.1 uncultured Lachnospiraceae bacterium
AGGAGCATCGCAAGACGGTCGAGGCCGTAGCCGATACCGCCGGTGGGCGGCATACCGATCTCGAGGGCGTTCATGAAATCCTCGTCGGTGGTGTTGGCTTCCTCGTCACCTGCTGCCAAGGCAGCCTCCTGAGCCTTGAAGCGCTCACGCTGATCGATGGGATCGTTCAGCTCGGAGTAGGCGTTGCACATCTCCCAGGTATTGATGTAGAGCTCGAAGCGCTCTACGTAATCGGGCTTGTCGGGCTTGCGCTTCGTAAGAGGCGAGATCTCCACCGGGTGGTCCATGATGAACGTGGGCTGCACCAGGTGCTCCTCGACAAATTCCTCGAAGAAGAGATTGAGGATGTCGCCCTTCTTGTGGCGCGCCTCGAACTCCACGTGACGCTCCTGCGCAAGGGCCTTCGCCTCCTCGTCGCCGGCAACCTGATCGAAATCGATGCCGGTGTACTGCTTCACGGCCTCGGTCATGGTGAGGCGTGCAAAAGGCTTTCCGAGGTCGATGACATTTTCCCCGTATTTGATCACGGTGGAACCGCAGACCTCCTGTGCGAGGTAGCGGAACATGGACTCGGTGAGTTCCATCATGCCGTAGTAGTCAGTGTATGCCTGATATAACTCCATCAGCGTGAACTCGGGATTGTGGCGCGTGTCCACACCCTCGTTGCGGAATACGCGGCCGATCTCAAAGACGCGCTCCAGACCGCCGACGATCAATCTCTTGAGGTAAAGCTCCAGGCTGATGCGGAGCTTCACATCCTCGTCGAGGGAGTTGTAATGTGTATAGAACGGACGCGCTGCAGCGCCGCCGGCGTTGGCGACAAGCATGGGCGTCTCAACCTCCATGAAGCCGCGTCCCGCAAGGAACGAGCGGATGGAGGCGATCATTTTCGAACGCTTGACAAATGTGTCCTTCACCTCCGGATTCATGATCAGGTCGGTGTAGCGCTGACGGTAGCGAAGGTCGGTGTTGGTCATGCCGTGGAACTTCTCGGGAAGCATCTGCAGGTTCTTCGACAGAAGCGTGATCTCCGACGCGTGAACCGAAATCTCGCCGGTCATCGTGCGGAAGACATAGCCCTTCACACCGTAGATATCGCCGATATCGGACTTCTTGAAATCGGCATAGGGCTCCTCGCCGATGCCGTCCTTGGAGACGTACACCTGCACGCTGCCCTTGAGGTCCTGAATATTACAGAAGGACGCCTTGCCCATGACACGCTTGAACATCAGACGGCCCGCGATGGAAACCTCGATGGGCTCCGCATCCATGATGGCACGGCGCTCCTCGTAGTCGGCCTTCTTCACCGCACGGGCTTCCGCCTCCTCGAGACCGTCGGTCTCGGGCGTCTTGCGTCCCGCGAGCTTCGCAGCCTCGGCTGCCTCGTAGAGTGCCTTCACCTCGTCGGTGTGGTGCGTCTGATCGTATTTCGTGATTACGAAGGGATCCTTGCCCGCTGCCTGCAGGTCCGCCAGCTTCTGTCTGCGGATTTTGAGAAGCTCGCTCATATCCTCCTCTGCCGGCGCTGCGGCATTGCGGTTGTCCCGGTTCTGATCTGCCATGGTTCGTCCTCCATTTGCCTTAGAATTATGCCGAAGCGGGCGTCACCGTCCGCTCCTGAAATAGAAAAGAAAGCCGGCTGGTATTGCTCCCGCCGGCTCCGAATTCCTGCTCCGCCCGGATCACTCGGGCTTGTGAATCTCGGCCACCTTGTACGTCACGGTACCGCTCGGAAGCTCCACCGTGATCTTCTGGCCGACTTTCGCTCCGATCAACTCACGGCCGACCGGCGACTCATTGGAAATCTTGCCTAACAAAGCGTTCGCACCGGTCGTTCCCACGATCTGGAATACGGACTGCTTCTTGGTGCTCGTATTGATGATGGTAACCTTGCTGCCGATGTTGACGGTCTCCAAATCGAGCTCGCCCTCATCTACAACCTCCACATTCTTAAGAAGATCCTCGAGCTCGTCGATGCGGCTCTCGATCTCACGCTGCTCATCCATGGCTGCATCGTACTCAGCGTTCTCGGACAAGTCACCCTGCTCGCGGGCTTCCTTAATCTTCTGCGCGATCTCCTTGCGGGCTACAACGCGCAGCTCGGTCAACTCGCTCTCGAGCTTTTCCATTTCGTTCTTCGTGATGATCTTCTTCTCAGACTTCTGTGCCATTCCCGTTCCTCCGAAATTTCGCGACCCGCGATACGCTCGCGCGGACGCATTTTCCTCAATGATGAAACACTTTTTGAAGTATAGTACGACCGACGCGAATTTGTCAACCGAAAAAACACGGCGAACACCGTTTTTTGCCCGATTTTCCGCATTTTCTCACTAATGCACGAAATTACGGGGATTTCACGCACTTTCTTGGCTACTTTCCCCACCCGAAAACACAGAAAAAACATGCTCCCGCGTTGAAAAATATGTTTACAAATGTGGTAAGAAACGCTATAATTTTACTGTTGGGCAAAAGCTTATTTTCCACAGCCAAAGCCACTAAAAAAGGAGGACGTACTACAATGGCTAGAAAGAAACAGTCAATGGATGGCAATACCGCTGCCGCTCACGTAGCTTATGCGTTTACG
>CACZRV010000093.1 GCA_902783725.1 uncultured Lachnospiraceae bacterium
ATGCAAAAAGCCCGTTGTCAGCGAATGACAGCGGGTTTTGTTTGTTGTGTTTTCGGTGCATTTTCCGACGATGCGGTTTACTGCTTTTTCTCGGGATTTTGCAGCAGACGGCGAAGTCCGGGGTTCTTGACGATCGCTGCATGCAGAAGGCCTCCGAAGATTCCGCAGGCGATGATCTCGCCGGCAGCGACGGTGCAGATGAGGAACCAGTAGGCATCCTCGGCGCCGTAGGCGTGGCGAAGGATCGGCGGAATGATCACCGCGTTGGCGATGATCGGCGGAAGAACGTACATGATCGTGATCAGAATGAAAATGCCGAAGGACTTTTTGCCGGACGTTTTGGTGTCACCGTTCTCACGGTATGCTCTGGCGCGGACCGCGCGGCCGATCAGGTAGGTTCCAACGGCGCCGATCAGCGTGGCAACGGGACCGAACGCGATATCCCAGGCGGCACAGCCGGTGATAATGTTCGTCAGAAGGCAGCCGATGTAAAGGCCGGGAATGGCCTCCGCGATAAATGCAGGCAATATCGTCAAAGCTTCGGAAATGCGGCACTGAATGACGCCGCTGCAGAGTCCGAGCAACTGCGAGACCTCGGACAGGATGACATACAGAGCAGCGATCAAGGCTGCTCTTGTCACAAAGAGAGTAGATCTGTTTTGATTCATAAAGAATCCTCCGTAGTTTTGTTTTAGGTGAGGATGGTTTCGAACTCACCGTTGTTAGATTTTTGCGGTCCCGAAAGACCGCAACGCAGAGCATACCATACCGCAGGCTTATTTGTCAACGGCAAATGCATTTTACTCTGCGGCCTGCGCGTGCTTTTTGCGGCGATGTCTGCGGTGACGGCGCTTCGGAGCGTCGGCCGCCTCCGCGGGCGGGTCCGGAATCTCCAAAACGTAGGACTCGTAGACGTTTAAAATGGTGGTGGGGCCGTGCTGGATCGGGCCCTTTTTCTTGTAGGAGTAGTTCGCGTGCACGTGACCGTGAACGTGGTATTTCGGCTTATAGCGGTCGAGCATGTTGACGAAGGGCACAAAGCCGGTGTGTGTCAGATCCTCGCAGTCCCCGAGGCCCTTGGCGGGCGAGTGCGTCACCAGAAGGTCGAAGCCGTGGCAGCGCCACAGGCGGTAGCGAAGCTTGCGGATGCGGTGCGACATCTCCTCGTCCGTGTACTGGTTGATGCCGGGGCGGTAGCGCATGGAGCCGCCGAGACCCACGATGCGCAGGCCGCGGAAGAAGTATACTTTGCCGTCGATATCGATGCAGCCCTCCGGCGGCGTCTGCTCATAGCAGTCGTCGTGGTTGCCGCGCACGTACAAGACGGGTGCCTTCGTAAATGTCGCAAGAAACGAGAGGTATTGCGGCGCAAGATCCCCGCAGGAAATAATGAGATCATACGGGTCCAGTTTGCCGGGCTCGTAATAATCCCAGAGGGCTTTGGATTCTTTGTCGGAGACGATCAGGATCTTCATTGCGGGGCCTTTCTTCCGCAGCTGCATAACGTGCGGCGCGGGATGATTTTCTCGTTTCGGAAAATGCCTCACCGGGCGTTTTACCGGCTCCGGTACAGCTTAGGGGATCATTTTTCCGTGATCTCATCGGAGGCGTGCACCACCGGCGTTACGTCGGGCCCGGTCACGGGGCTTGCGTCGCTTAAGTGCGTGTCGGCCTCGGGCCGGAAAATGCCCTGCGCCTCGATAAATGCACGGTACTCATCGCTGATATCGTCGATGGAAGGGATGCTTCCGTGGATGTTGTAGAGAAGCTTGTCCATGCGGAGGATATCCTCCGGGGCGAGACCGTCGCCGGCTTCAATCTGCGTGCCGTCGCGGAACTTTAAAAGCTCCGAGAACGGGTTGAAACCGCCGCTTGTGAGGGAGGCGCGGAGGATCTTGAGAAGAAGCTTCGTGCCGGTCGGAATGCGGTCGGAATAGATCACGTCGATGGCGCCCGCGGACATTCCCCACCAGTAGTTGAGGGCGCGGTTGCCCGCGGACTCCTCCTCGTCCTTCCAGTTGCCGTTTAAGATGGTGCGAAGGATGTCCTCGTACATTTTTCCCCAGTGCCAGACCGGAAGCGCATAGTTCTTGGCGACCTCCTCGCCGTTGCGGCGGAAGAGGCCGAACTCCCGCGACATGCTGGCGGGGGCGTTTAAGTCACGGCTCGAGATGAGGGTGATGCCCTTCTCGCGGAACCGCTCCTTCGGGGCGCTGCCCTTGACGGTGGACCATTCGAGGTAGACCTCCGCCTTGGGGTTGACCATGCGGGCGCCGAGGGCAAACGCATTGATGCTGGCGGTCACGCCGAAGATCGGGTAGTCGGCCACGTAGCCGATGCGGTCGTCGGTCGCCAGGGCGCCGGCGAGGGCGCCGATCATGAATTTTGCTTCATACATGCGAAGATAATAGGAGCGGACGTGGCGCGAGGAGAGGTTTAAGGAGCAGTTGAGGACCTTGACGTCCGGATGCTCCACCGCCACCTTTGCGCAGGCCGGGAAGAACTGCGGCGACGTCGTGAACAGGATGTTGTAGCCTTCCTTGATCAAACGCTCCATGGTCTCCGCAGCCTCGGAGACCGAGACGCCGAACACGGCGTCGGTGTTGATCTGCTTCCCGAAGACGTCGGATACATACTCGCGGCCCATCTCGTGGGCGTAGGTCCAGGCGCTGATCTCCTTCGGCTTTTCGTATACCCAGGCGGCCGCGTAGGACTTCGGCGACATGAGCATCGAGAAGGTGTGCTTCTTCGGCTCCGCGATGGGGTTCATGGAGATGGAGATCGTCTTGTGGCGGCTGTACAGCTCAAACTCGTTCCAGATCTTGCCGATATTGTCCCTGAATTCCGAGGCAAGCGCCTCCTTGGCCTCCTCGTAGCCGAAAATGCTCAGGTACACCAGAAAGGCGTCCGAGACCGTGAGGGCGAGCTTGTTCCCGCCCCGCGCAAGAAACTCCTTGCTGAACGCGATGTAGGAGGAGCGGAAGTCCGCCTTCATCTCGTCGTTCCACGGCTGGTCCGTGTTGTTGTAGGTCGCCTTCAAAAGCAGCGTGTAGCTTCCCTCCTTTGAGAAGGAGAGATAGTTGATCTGCGTCTTGTCGTAGAAATCCAGGAACTCGTAGTACATCTGGATTTCCTTCGTGTCGTTGCGCTTGGGAATGATGCGGGTCACGTAGCCCTCGATGGTCACGGCGCCCATGCACCGCGAGACGCTCACTCGCTTGTTGCCCTCCTGGATGTAGTACTGATCCAGGAACTCGTAGGCGATGACGGGATCGCGAAGCCCTTCGGCCTCCATCGACTCGTACAGGCTGGCCCACTTCATCGCGAACTCGGACTCCTTGTCCAGAAGCGGCATGAAGTTTCTGGCAAATGCATTGCTCCGGCCCTCGTTGTACGTTCCGACGATCTTCTCCATCGGAATGTCCGTAAGACCCAGCTTGATGCGGCTCTCCACCTGAACGCGGGAGAGCATGTCATCCAAGCTGACCAGATACGGATGGATACCCTTCGACACACAGTAATCGTATTCTTTTTCACCGGCCCGTTTGGCCTTGCTGTATTCTTCCAGATTCATCTTTGTTTCTCCTTGTGCTGTTGCTGCACCCCGTGCGGTTTACCGCGTCCGCATGGTCACCTCCCCGAAGCTTACCGCCTCCGCGCTGCCGTCCGGCAGAGTGACGATCAGCCGTCCCTGCCCGTCGATGGCGACGGCGTGTGCCGGACGGGCGGTGTCCGGCTTTGTGATGTCCCCCACAAGCCACACATCCTTCCCGAAGAGGTAGTCCGACGCGCGGTAGCGCGCCATGTAGCTGAGTTCGCGGGCGGGGGAAACGCTGCCTTCCTTTTCCGCGGAACCGGTGCCGTACGCACTGTCGGAAAATGCTTCGCACAGCTCATCGTAGTAGCCCGTCACCCGGTTCACGACCGCGGCCAGAAGCCGCTCCCGAAGCTCTGCGGGGCTTCCTCCGGCCGGGTACAACGCCCCGGCGATGCCTGCGGCGGTCCCGGCAAATCCACCCTCCGGCTCCTCAAGGTTGATGCCGATCCCGAGAGCCGTGTAATCGATGCGGTCCGACCCGGGACGAAGCGAGGACTCCGCTAAAATCCCGCAGATCTTCCGGTCCCCTAAATAGAGGTCGTTGACCCACTTGATCTCCGGCTTAAGCCCGGTCACCTCCTCGATGCCCTCCGCCACCGCAACGGCGGCGAGTATGGTGATATGCACGCTCTGCGCAAGCGTTAAGTCCGGCCGCAGCAAAAGGGTATGATACAGCCCGGTTCCGTTCGGCGATTCGAACCTCCGGCCGAGTCTGCCGCGCCCGAGAGTCTGCTCCCCGGCGACCATTAAAGTGCCCTCGGGGGCCCCCTGAGCCCCGAGCTCCTTCACCAGGAGGTTCGTGGACGTCACCGTGTCCCGGTCAATCAGGCGAATCCGCGCGGGCTCCGCAAGAAGCGATGTTACAAGATCCGTGTCCATTTTCCGACGAAACCTCCTTTCCCTAGGGAAGTATAGCACACTGCCGCGGAACGTGACAAGGGGACAGTTCCTCCGCCGTGCGAAAATCCCGGAAAATGCAATCTTTCCTTTCAAAACGCCCCCCTGACGCGGGGTCGCCCCGCCGCGCATCCGAAAACCCCTTGACGGCGGCAGCCGATGTCCGATACAATGGGGAATGGCAGTTGTGCGAAACAATTGATACGGAAAAATGCGGAGGATGGATTTGATGCAAAAGATAAGAAACGGTTCGCTGTACAAGCGGATTGCATCGATGGTGATGTGCCTTGCGATGGCGGCCGGACTGCTGGCCGGAATTGCGGGACGCCGGACCGCAAAGGCGGCGGGCGCGGAACTCACCGGAAAGACAGCAGCCGAGATCACGGATATGATGGGAATCGGCTGGAACATCGGCAACACCTTTGATGCGACGGGCGGCCTCGATTCGACCCACGAGACGTCGTGGGGCAACCCGAAGGTGACGAAGGAGCTGATCCACGCGGTGAAGGAGGCAGGATTTAACGTTATCCGGATCCCGGTCACGTGGACGCAGGAGATTGACAAGAAAAACGGGTTCAAGATCCGCGAGAGCTTCATGAACCGCGTGAAGGAAGTCGTGGACTGGTGCTACGAGGAGGAACTCTTCGTCATCATCAACGTTCACCATGAGTCCTGGGTCAACATCAAGGACCTGGACAAGAACTACCGCCTGGTCGGCGAGGAGCTGGCAGCGGTCTGGGCGCAGATTGCGGATGCATTTTCCGAATACGATCAGCACCTGATCTTCGAGGGCATGAACGAGCCCCGCATGGCCGGCTCGTCGATCGAGTGGACCGGCAACCGGGATGCGTACAGCGCGGTGAACTACCTGACCCAGGTCTTCGCCCAGACGGTGCGCGCCAACGGCAAGGGCCACAACCCGGAGCGCTGCCTGATGATCCCCGGATATGCGGCATCCTGCTCCACGAACATCATGGAGGCGGTCTCCCTGCCGACGTACGAGGGCAAGGTGGCCGGCAACCTGATCGCTTCGGTGCACGTCTACTCGCCTTACAACTTCTGTCTGCAGGACACGCAGAAGACCTTCAGCGGCGCGGACGAGGCCGAGGTGGAAGCGATCTTCAAGTCGATCTGCAGCGTGTTCCTCGACAACGGAATTCCCGCGATCATCGGCGAGACCAGCGCCACCGAGAAAAATAATACCGAAGAGCGCGTAAAATGGGCGCAGTGCATGGGAAAATTCTCCCAAGCCTACGGCATTCCGATCGTCATCTGGGACAACGGAAGCGACACCAAGGCCGGCGGCGAGAGCCACGCATACATTAACCGGAAAACCTGCGAGTGGAATTATCCCACCGTCGTAAAGGGCCTGATGGACGGCGCCGCGAGCGCAGAGCGCGGAAGCGCCCGCACAAAGGCGAACGGCGGCGTCTCGGGCAACGCGATCTGGAGCGTGGCCGGCGGCAAGAAGGCCACGGAGGCCTGGAAATCCAGCTACATCACCATGGGCGCCAAGAGCACCTGGTTCGCAGAGGGCCGCGAGATCGGAATCGTCTACACCACCGAGGGCGCAGGCGAGCCGAAGCTGATCCTCGACAGCGAGACCAAGCAGGCCTGGTGGATACCCGTGGAGCCCACCCGCCGCGAGACAAGCGGCGACCGCAGCGTGATCTGGTACGATTACGCAACCATCCTCGCGGCGATGAAGGCAAACGGAGTCACGGATCCTGCCGACCTCCGCAACTTCATGGTAGTGGCAACCGAAACAGACGTCACAACCTACGAGATCGTCGTGACCGGCGACGCGAAGGTCACCTACATGGTGAATGGACGCCGCTACAAGATGGGAAGCGAGTACCCCGAGGATCCGACCCTTGACGACTGGGTATTCCTCGGCTGGTACCAGTCGAAGACCTACGACAAGGAATACACAAAGGACACCGCCCTCGGCGGCGACGCCGTCGTGTACGCCATGCTCCGCCTCAAAACAGACGCGGAGCGCGCGGCGGAGCTGACGCCCACCGCCGCCCCGACCGAACCGGCGGCCACGCCCACCGATGCCCCCGCCCTGCCGACACCGACTGCAGGAGCAGATGCGGCGAAGGACGACGGACCGTCCGCAATCGGATGGCAGTGGATCTGCCTCATCGGCCTCGGCGCCGTCATCGTGATCATCGCCCTGATCATGTACATCCAAAAACGCAAGAAATAGAAAAGAAAGCAACCCGATGCAACAGGGAGCAGGTTCCAGTAGACTAAGCACCTTTTTCAATCGCATAACCGGGGGTGCTTCTGCGGGGCTAGCACGCCGCCTTGAAAAGTAACAAGGAAGGCGGCGTGCCTCGATCAGTCCTCGAAGCACCCCCATGCGATTTCAAAGTCGCTAAGTCTACTTCGCTGTGAGCTAACACTCACAGCGAATACCACATGCTCCCTGCCGCATCGGTTCCTTTCTTTTTGCACACCAAACCAGTAGCCCCTGCAGACCGCAGGGGCTACTGGTTTGTTATGTCGGTTGTTGAATGGAGTGCAGCAGCGAGAGAATCTTTGCGGCGGGTTCACGGAGGGCCGGATCGGAATCCCCGAGTACTGTGAGGTGCTTCTCCAGCGCCCAGGAGAGCGGCGCGAGAGCCGCCGCCGAGACCTGCCGGCGTTCCTCCCCCTCAAGGAAGTAGACAAGTGCATTTTCACGGGATTTGTAGAGGTTTGGAAGCTTCCTCGCCTGCGCAACGGCCTTCTCGCGGTCGCCGTTCTTCCAGTAGGAGAAACAGATGTTATACATGGTCGCAGCCCGCACCTCGGAATCCTCGCCGAAGCGGAGAATCTGCTCCTGAATTGCGATGGACTCGCGAAGATTCCGCCGCCGCTCCTCCTCGTTGCCCTCCAGCTTTTCCAGCGAGGTTGACAGCTGCACCAGCAGAAGTGCATCGTTCGGAAAATTCCGCAGCGCCTTCCGCATGAGAGCGGCATTTTCCGCATTCTTCCCGGCCGCGTTGTTGCGCGCCCAGGTCTCGTTGATCTCGTTATACCGGCGGCTCTTCTCCAGATCGCCCGTTCCCAGCAGCTCATCGACGCTCAGCTTGAAAAACTGCGCAAGCGCCGGCAGCAATTCCATGTCCGGATAGCAGACGCCGTTCTCCCAGCGGGAAACCGACTGGCTGCTCACCCCCAAAAGCTTCGCAAAATCCTCCTGCGAAATATCCTTCGCCTTCCGCAATCTCTTAATGTTTTCCCCGATCTTCAGTTCCATAGTTTCCCCTTCCTTCAAATCGTATTCCAACCCTGCAACCCCATTGTATCACTCCGTTTACAAAAAAGGAACATCACGTTGAGAGAGCAAAACCCACGCATATAGTGAACGCATTTGATCCTCTGATTCCGAGCCTCTGCAGGGGCTCTTCGTTTCGGATATACGAAAAGAAGCACCGCCGATAGGGTGGGGAGCATGTGGTATTCGCTGTGAGCGTCAGCTCGCAGCGAAGTAGCCTTTGCATCTTCAAAATCGCATGGGGGGTGCTTTGAGGACTGTTCGCAGCGCGCCGCCTTCCTTGTTTGTCTAAATAAGGCGGCGCGCAAGCCCCGCAAAAGCCCCCCGCTCATGCGATTGAAGAAGATGCTTAGGCTACTGGAACCTGCTTCCCGCCCTATCGGCGGTGCTTCTTTCGGAAAGGACAAAAAAAGAGCCCCTGCAAAAAGCAGAGGCTCTTGGAAATCAGAGGATCAAAGCTTCGGGCCGGCCTTAACGAGCGCCTTACCAGCAGCGTTGCCTTCGTACTTCGCGAAGTTCTTGATGAAGCGACCTGCGAGATCCTTTGCCTTCTCCTCCCAAACGGAAGCGTCAGCGTAGGTATCACGAGGATCGAGGATCGCGGGGTTAACACCCGGAAGCTCGGTAGGAACTTCGAAATCGAAGATCGGGATCTTCTTGGTAGGAGCGTTGTTAACGTCACCGCTGAGGATCGCATCGATGATACCGCGGGTATCCTTGATGGAGATTCTCTTGCCGGTTCCGTTCCAACCGGTGTTTACGAGGTAAGCCTTAGCGCCGCTCTTCTGCATCTTCTTAACGAGCTCCTCGCCGTACTTGGTAGGATGAAGCTCAAGGAAAGCCTGACCGAAGCAA
>CACZRV010000094.1 GCA_902783725.1 uncultured Lachnospiraceae bacterium
AACGGGCCTCCGGCCGCGCCGCGACGGCACAGCCGCAAGACCCGAAACCATTCTTACTTAAGAACGCCCATGCGCTCCATCTCGGCCTTGAGGATCGCCTGATTCTGCGGTTCCATCACCGACAGAGGCATGCGTACGCTACCATCGCACTGGCCCATCATGCAGGTGGCCGCCTTCACCGGGATCGGATTGACCTCGAGGAAGAGGTCCTTCGCCAGGCGGAAGTACTTCACCTGAAGGTCACGCGCCTTCTCCACGTCGCCGCGAAGGTAGGATGCTACCATCTCATGCACCTCGTAGGGAATTACATGGGAAAGCACCGAGATCACGCCCTTGCCGCCTACGGAAAGGATCGGCACGATCATATCGTCGTTGCCGGAGTAGATGTCCATCTTTCCGTCGGTGAGCGCCGCAATCTCCGTTGCCACGCTGATGTCGCCGGTTGCCTCCTTCACCGCAACGATGTTGTCAACCGTCTTGTACAGTGTCGCGATCGTCGCCGGGGCCATCTTGCAGCCCGTTCTCGAAGGCACGTTGTACAGGATGATCGGCTTCTTCGTCGCTCCCGCAACCGCCGTAAAATGAGCGATCAGACCGTTCTGAGTCGCCTTGTTGTAGTAAGGCGTCACAACAAGCATCGCGTCCGCCCCCAGAGCGTCCGCCTCCTTCGTGAGATAGATGGCCGTCTCCGTGCAGTTGGAGCCGGTTCCCGCAATGACGGGCACGCGTCCCGCAACCTGCTTGACACAGTAACCGATCACATCGAGGTGCTCCTCGTGGGACAGGCACGAAGCCTCGCCCGTCGTTCCGCACACCACGATCGCGTCCGTATGGTTCGCAATCTGGTACTCGATGATATTTGCAAAACTCTCGTAATCAACCTCTCCGCCGTTTTTGAACGGAGTGATAATGGCTACCGCCGAACCAGTGAAAATCGACATATCAAACCTCCGATGTCTTCGAATTCTTTCGTCATCGGTTTTTCGGGCTTTTACCGAAAAATCATACAGGGATGATTGTACCATTTTCCGCACCGCATGTCAAGAAAATGCGCGGCTGAATAATGCCTATATGCATTAGCACGAATTTTGCGCGTCGCGCGCGCGTATTGTTGGTAACCTTATCTATTGCAATCCGACCGCGTTGTGATAAAATAGTAACGTCGGCCATTGCGGCCTGAATTCTTGAAGAGTGTATAAGGAACGAAAACATGAAGAGAAATGACATTCGCAATATCGCCATCATCGCCCACGTCGACCACGGCAAGACCACCCTTGTGGACGAGCTTTTGAAGCAAAGCGGCGTCTTCCGCACCGGCCAGGTCGTGGAGGAGCGCGTGATGGACTCAAACGACATCGAGCGTGAGCGCGGCATCACCATCCTTTCGAAAAATACCGCCGTCACCTACAAGGGCGTGAAGATCAACATCATCGACACCCCCGGCCATGCCGACTTCGGCGGCGAGGTGGAGCGCGTCTTGAAGATGGTCAACGGCGTAGTTCTTCTGGTAGACGCCTTCGAGGGCCCGATGCCCCAGACCAAATTCGTATTGAAGAAAGCTCTCGAGCTGCATCTCCCGGTCATCGTGTGCATCAACAAGATCGACCGTCCGGAGGCCCGCCCGAAGGAGGTTATCGACGAGGTTCTGGAACTTCTCATCGACCTCGACGCCGACGAGGAGCAGCTGGACTGCCCCATCGTCTTCGCCTCCGCCAAGAGCGGCGTAGCCATCCTCGAGCTGACGGACACCCCCGTGAGCATGGAGCCTTTGTTCGAGACGATCCTCGACTACATCCCTGCGCCCGAGGGTGATGAAAATGCGGGCACGCAGGTTCTCATCAGCACCATCGATTACAACGAATACGTCGGCCGCATCGGCGTCGGCAAGGTGGACAACGGAACGATCCGCGTCAACCAGGACTGCGTCATCGTCAACCACCACGACCCCGACATGCTTCGCAAGGTGAAGATCAGCAAACTCTACGAGTTCGACGGCTTAAAGAAGGTGGAGGTGAACGAGGCGACCGTCGGTTCCATCGTTGCCATCTCCGGCATCAGCGACATCCACATCGGAGATACGCTCTGCTCTCCCGAGAATCCCCAGGCAATCCCCTTCCAGAAGATCTCGGAGCCGACGATCTCCATGAATTTCTTAGTTAACGACAGCCCGCTGGCAGGTCAGGAAGGCAAATTCGTCACTTCCCGCCACCTGCGCGAGCGCCTCTTCCGCGAGCTCAACACCGATGTTTCGCTTCGCGTCGAGGAGACGGACACCACCGAGGCCTTCAAGGTTTCGGGCCGCGGCGAGCTGCACCTCTCCGTTTTGATCGAGAACATGCGCCGCGAGGGCTATGAATTTGCCGTCAGCAAGGCGCAGGTCATCTACCACGAGGACGAGAACGGCAAAAAGCTCGAGCCCATGGAGGAATGTGTCGTCGACGTTCCGGAGGAGTACGCCGGAAACGTCATTGAGAAGCTCTCCTCGAGAAAGGGTGAGCTTCAGGGCATGAGTTCCTTCGGCGCCGGCTCGACCCGCCTGACATTCCTGATCCCCGCCCGCGGCCTGATCGGTTACCGCAACGAATTCCTCACGGACACCAAGGGCGAGGGAATCATCAACACGGTATTTTCCGGCTATGCGCCGTACAAGGGAGACTTGAGCTACCGCTCGCAGGGAAGCCTCATCGCCTTCGAGAGCGGCGAGGCCGTCACCTACGGTCTTTTCAACGCCCAGGAGCGCGGTGCTCTCTTCATCGGTGCGGGTGAGAAGGTTTACGCCGGCATGGTGGTCGGTGAGAACGGCAAGCCCGAGGATGTGGAGGTGAACGTCTGCAAGAGAAAGCAGCTCACCAACACCCGCTCTTCCGCTGCCGACGAGGCTCTCCGCCTCACGCCGCCGCGCATCATGAGCCTCGAGCAGTGCCTCGAGTTCATCGACAACGACGAGCTTTTGGAGGTCACGCCGAAGAGTCTGCGCATCCGCAAGAAGATTCTCGACTCTCTCGAGCGCAAGCGTGCCGCAAGGCGCAACTGATTGCAACTGATGTGACTGATGTGGCAGGGAACTGTCACCGAAGATAAGGAGAAGAGGTATGAAAAACACGAACTATCTGAATTGGGACGAGTATTTTATGGGAATCGCACTGCTGTCCGCAAAGCGCAGCAAGGACCCGAACACCTGCGTGGGCGCCTGCATCGTCAGCCAGGAGAACCGCATTCTCTCGGTGGGCTACAACGGCATGCCCCGCGGCTGCTCGGACGACGAGTATCCCTGGGAGCGCGAGGGCAACGATCTGGAGACGAAGTACTTCTACGTCTGCCACGCCGAGCTCAACGCCATCCTGAACTACACTGGCACCAACATGAAGGGCGCGAGGGTCTACACCACGCTCTTCCCCTGCAATGAGTGCACCAAGGCCCTCATCCAGGCCGGCATCACCGAGGTCATTTACCAGAGCGACAAATACGACCTCACCCCCGCGAACATCGCCGCCAAGCGCATGTTTGCCTCCGCAGGCGTGACACTCCGGCAGCTTCCCGCCACCGGCAAGGACATCGTCATCTCCCTGTAAAACTGCGGGAATCGTCGAAAAATGGCGAGGATTCTCCATTTTCCGATTTCCCTGTATATCTTGTATTTGGAAACGTAACCTGAGGAAAAAAGAGGAACGAAACAATGCTTTCATTACATGACATCAAAAAGGACTACCCCATCGGCGACGGGGTCGTCCACGCGCTGAAGGGCATCGATCTGGCATTTCGCGAGAGTGAATTTGTCGCGATCCTGGGCCCTTCGGGGTGTGGCAAGACGACCCTGCTCAACATCATCGGCGGCCTTGACAAGTACACCAGCGGCGACCTTGTGATCAACAGCCGGTCCACGAAAGAGTATAAGGACAAGGACTGGGATTCCTACCGCAACCACAGCATCGGCTTTGTCTTCCAGAGCTACAACCTGATTTCCCACCAGACGGTATTGAAGAACGTGGAGCTTGCCCTCACGATCTCCGGCGTCTCGAAGTCCGAGCGCAGGGATCGTGCCCGCAAAGCCCTCGAGGATGTCGGTCTGGGCGATCAGCTCAACAAGAAGCCGAACCAGCTCTCCGGCGGTCAGATGCAGCGTGTGGCCATCGCCCGTGCTCTCGTCAACAACCCCGACATCGTGCTGGCGGACGAGCCCACCGGTGCACTGGACACCGCTACAAGCGTACAGATCATGGAGCTCCTTGCAAAGATTGCAAAGGACAAGCTCGTCATCATGGTAACCCACAACCCGGATCTCGCGGAGACTTATGCGACCCGCACGATCTGCCTTCTGGACGGTGTCGTCACCTCCGACAGCAAGCCTCTTACGGAGGAGGAAATGACCACCACCGCCGACCGCAAGCCCGATCGGACGTCCATGTCGTTTATGACCGCGCTCTCTTTGTCGCTTACGAACCTCATGACGAAGAAGGCCCGCACGATCCTCACCGCATTTGCCGGAAGTATCGGTATCATCGGTATCGCCCTGATCCTTTCCTTAAGTCACGGCGTCAACGGCTACATTCAGAGAATTCAGGAGGACACGCTCTCGTCGTATCCTCTTACCATACAAAAGAAGACGGCGGACTCCTCGGCTATCATCTCCGCGATCCTGGGCTTAAGCAACAGCAACGTGGAGCGCCATGAGGACGGCCGGATCTACTCCAGCGACATGATGGGCGAGATTCTCGACACCATGCTCTCCGAGATCAAGACCAACGACCTGAAGTCCTTCAAATCCTTCCTCGATTCCAACGAGGAAGTCCCGTCTTTGGTCACGGATGTCCGCTACTCCTACAACATCGTTCCGCAGATCTACAAGTCGGACACCTCTGCGGGCGTCTACCAGCTCAACCCGAGCACAATCCTCGGCAGCTTCTGGTCGGCCATGGGCATGACGGAATCCACCATCAATGAGATGACCGGCATGATGAACATCGGCGGCTCCACCAAGGGCATGTCCGTGTGGTCCGAGATGCTCGACAACGAGGAGCTTCTCAAGGAGCAGTACGACCTCATCGCAGGCCGCTGGCCCAGCGCATACAACGAAGTCATGCTCGTCGTGGACAGAAACAACGAGATCAGCGACTATACGCTCTACTCTCTCGCCCTGAAGGATCCCGACGAGATTTCCGAAAAATTCCGCCAGATCATGGCAGGCGAGTACACCCAGAGCGAAAAGATCTCCTTCACCTACGAGGATCTGCTGAGCTTGACTTTCCGCCTTGTCATTCCCGCGGATTTCTATGTGTATGACACGGAAACTTCCGCCTGGGTCGACCACTCGACGGACAAGGAATACATGGCCGCTCTGATCGCGGACAACAGCCGCTCCGTGCAGCTGTCGGTAGTCGGTATCATCCGCCCCGGCGACGAGGCGATGGCTTCCTCCGTCAACGGTGCCGTCGGCTACACCCACGCGCTCATCGAGCACATCGTGAACGAGACCAACAGCCGCGAGATTGTCAAGCAGCAGCTTGCCAACCCGAACCTGGACGTTTTCACCGGACTTCCCTTCGAAGTGCCGAAGACGCCGGACGCCTCGGAGCTTCGCGCGATGCTTGCCGTTCAGCTTGAGAAAATGACGGAATCCGAGCTGGAGAGACTCTCCGGAATGCTGGTTGCATTTTTCAAGGCGGACTCCACCGGACGCTACACCGAGATCGTGGAAAAGCTTGAGAGCGGCGAACAGATCTCGCCGGAGCAGATGCTTGAGATGCTGCCCGACGAGGTGCTGATGTCCTCCTTCAAGCAGTACATAAATTCCGACCAGTCGGTGAGCACCTACGAGATCAACATCGCAAAGCTGAGCAGCGCGGACCTCACGGACCCCTACTCCATCGGCATTTATCCGAAGGATTTCAAGTCGAAGGACCGCATCGTAAAGATGATCGCGGAGTACAACGACTCGCATGATGAAGAACAGAAGATCGAGTACACGGACTACATCGAGCTTTTGATGAGCTCCATCACGAGGATCATAAACTCCATCACCTACATTCTGATCGCCTTCGTGGCAATCTCTCTGGTGGTTTCCTCGATCATGATCGGTATCATCACCTACATCTCCGTGCTGGAGCGCACGAAGGAGATCGGTATCCTGCGCGCCATCGGTGCTTCGAAGCGCGACATCGCCCGCGTCTTCAACGCAGAGACACTGATCATCGGCTTTGTTGCCGGTGCCTTCGGTATCCTGGCAACACTTATTCTGAACATTCCGATCAACATGATCATCTACCGCATCGCCGAAGTGCGCGGGCTCTCGAAGCTTCCGGTCACCGGCGCGGTCATCCTGATCATCATCAGCATGATCTTAACGCTGATCGCCGGCATCATCCCGTCGCGCATTGCGGCCCGCAAGGACCCCGTGACGGCGCTTCGCACCGAGTAGTGACGGCGCTCCGCATCAAGTCATACGGCGGATTCACAACACAAAAAACAACGGCGGGAATTCCGGTTCCCGCCGTATTCTTTTTGCCTGTTATATTGTATTGCCTGCGATTCTTTGTTCCGCCTTTTACTTGGAAGGCTTCACGATCGGATTGTCCGTATCGAAGTCCTTGCCCTTGGCAGCCTTCGCCACATCCTCCTTGAACTGCGCCCAGGATTCCTTGTTCTCCACAAAGAATCTCGGACAAAGCTTCTCGGTCAGATCGTAGTGACGCTTTACATTGTCCGTGCTCACGTCGTATTCATCGCACAGATAGCCGACCAGCTTCACAAGGCTTTCGTACGTCTCCTTGCTCACGGCGCCGTCCTCGGAGGAACAGCAGAACTCCACGGAGATGCATTTGTCATTTTCGGACTTGGAGGCGTACGCCGCCTCGTTCGTCGGAATGCACTGGATGATCTCCCCGTCGGGACCGACCACGAAATGTACGCTCTCGCGCTCATCCTTGTCGCTGCCCGAATCCTTCAGCTTCTCGTAGTAGTTTCTGCGCTCGATCGCCGTGGTTCCCGGGATTCCGTCATAGTGAATGACGATCGACTTGACCTTCGACAATGCTGTCCCCGGCCGCGTCTTGTCATTTACCGTGAGCAGTTTCTGCGTCACCTTGACGTCGTCGACCTTCTTGACGATACCGTCGTCGGATCCGCTGAAGATCCACGATATAATCTTGATGATCAGCAGCAGAAAGAGAATCAATGCGACGCAAAATGCACCGAGAATCGCACACTTGCGGATCTTCTTTTTGCGGCGCCTGCGACGAAGCCACTCCTTCTTACTCATAACAGCCATGGCAATCCCCCCTTTCCCTTCTTCCGTTTTGAAAATGCCGTGGCAAATGCCGCCGAACCGGCGCAGATTACTCGTCTACGCTGTAGTTCGGAGCTTCCTTCGTGATGTGAATGTCATGGGGATGGCTCTCCTTGAGGGAGGCGGCCGAAATCTTTACGAAGCGGGCCGACTCACGCAGCGTCGGAAGATCCTTTGCTCCGCAGTATCCCATACCTGCGCGGAGACCGCCCAGAAGCTGGAACACGGTATCCTCCACAAGGCCCTTGTAAGCCACACGACCCTCGACACCCTCGGGCACGAGTTTCTTTGCATCCGCCTGGAAATAGCGGTCCTTGCTGCCGTTCTCCATCGCTGCGATGGAGCCCATGCCCCGGTAAACCTTGTATTTTCTTCCCTGATACAGCTCGTACTCTCCGGGGCTCTCCTCGCAGCCTGCGAAGATGGAACCCATCATGCAGACGCTGGCGCCTGCCGCAAGAGCCTTCGTGATGTCGCCGGAGTACTTGATACCGCCGTCGGCGATGATCGGAATATCATACTTCTTTGCTGCCTCGTACGCGCTCATGATCGCGGAGATCTGAGGAACACCGATACCTGCGACGATACGCGTGGTGCAGATGGAGCCGGGTCCGATACCGACCTTGACACAGTCGACGCCGGCCTTGATCAGAGCTTCCGTAGCCTCGGCCGTCGCAACGTTGCCGGCGATGATCTGCAGATCCGGATATGCATCGCGAACCATCTTCACAACCTTGAGAACATTTGCCGAATGGCCGTGGGCCGTGTCGATGACGATGGCGTCAACCTTGGCCTTCACCAAAGCCTCTACGCGATCGAGGATGTTTGCGGTGACACCGACGCCTGCGGCACACAGAAGACGTCCCATGGAGTCCTTTGCAGCCAGAGGATACTTGATGGCCTTCTCAATGTCCTTGATTGTGATCAAGCCCTTGAGGTTGCCGTCCTTGTCAACGATCGGAAGCTTCTCCTTGCGGGCCTTTGCCAGGATCATCTTCGCCTCGTCGAGGGTTACTCCTTCGGGAGCGGTGATGAGACCTTCGCTGGTCATGGACTCGCTGATCTTCTTCGAAAAATCGGTCTCGAACTTCAGATCACGGTTTGTGATGATACCGACCAGTCTTCTTCCCTCCGTGATCGGTACACCGCTGATGCGGTATTTTCCCATCAGATCATTCGCATCCTGCAGCGTATGATTCGGGGAAAGATAGAACGGATCGCTGATGACGCCGTTCTCAGAACGCTTAACCTTGTCAACCTCGTCAGCCTGCGCTTCGATCGACATATTCTTGTGGATAACACCGATACCTCCCTGGCGTGCCATCGCGATGGCCATGCGATGCTCCGTAACGGTGTCCATACCTGCACTCATCAGCGGGATGTTCAGCTTGATGGAATGCGTAAGCTCCGTTCCGAGTTCCACCTGATTGGGAATTACCTCCGAATAGGAGGGAACCAGCAGCACATCATCAAATGTGATGCCGTCTCCGATAATAGTAGCCATAGTGTTCCTCCTTTATGTGAAAATTTAGTACTCCGATACCTTGCGGGGCGACTTCTGCTTCATCATGGAAAGAAGCGTTTCATCCGGCTCAAACCGGATCCACTCCACCGCCTTCTGCCCCTGGTTGATGATGACGTATGCATTGGCATCCTTGCTGCCCGACGTAAAATCGAACTTCCGAACCTCGGGGCGGTTGCGGTTGGAATCAAGCGCATGGGATCTCTCCGGCGCTACCGTGAGCACCTGGTCCATATCGATGCGCTTTAACTGCTTTCTCGAGCTGCCGCCCATGATCTTGTCAAAATCCAGCTGGCCGTCGACGAACACGTACTCGTACACAACCGAAAACCGCGGCCAGATCATCGGCAGGATCACAAACGCCAGAACACCCGCCACGAACAAAAACAGCGGATGAACCAAAATACCCAGCGATCCGAAAATGCAGCACACACCGACCAGCAAGCCCTTGAGCATGCCGTCCTTCATGGTGGGCAGCTTCCGGACCGTACATTCCGTATAACAACCGTCACCTCTCATGACAATTCCCCTCTTCCTTTATTTCTTCGCCTTCTCCTCGACGGAAACGGCGTTGGTCTTCAACAGCGCGCGGATGAGCGCATCCTTTGAATTTTTCCACGGCGCGTCGGCGTTGCGGTAGTCAAACTTGTCCGTAAACCACTCCAGATCGTCGCGAACCCTCGTAAAATTCTCGAGGAAAATGCGGTTCATGCACGCATCGAACTCCTCCAGCTTCGCCTTCCCCAGGTGGTCCGGCGCCATCTCGTGGAGTTCACCGTAGTGCTTCATACAAAAGCCCTTGCTGCGGGCGAATTTTTCGCAAAATGCACTGTCGGTATTAAAGAGATACAGGATCGTCACCAGGTAGCGCTTGTACGAGTGCGCCATGCGGTCGCACACGTAGCAGGAGCACTGCTGCTTCGCGAGGTACTCCGCCAGTGCGTCGCCCTCTCCTTTGCGAAACCACGATCCGGCTCCCCGGGGTTTCTTTGCAAGCGCCTCGATCTCCTTGCGCTGACGATCCATGTATGTGAGCATCATAAGACCCAGTCCCAGACGGTTCTGGTTCTTATACATAAGCGGCAGATGCTTCGCACAGAAGCCCTTGGCATTGGTCTCCATGCGGACGTCGTCCTCCATGTAGCTCGGGCCCATGACGAAGTCAATCGCGTCGGACTCCAGCTTCTCATAGATCGCGCACACGGGACACTCGGTGTCCGCGTCAAATGCGTCATTTACGGGGATGGTGTAGAGTTGTTCCTTCATCGTTCCCTCCGGGAGTGTTTCTTATACCGGCTTGTAGCTGCTCTTCATCGAGCAGACGCGGTTGAATACCAGCTTGTCCGGCGCGCTGTCCTTGCAGTCCGCGCAAAAGTAACCGTTGCGCAGGAACTGGAACGTATCAAACGCCTTCGCGCCGGCCACCGACGGCTCCACAAAACCTTCGCGGATCACGAGGGAGTTCGGGTTGACGTTGACCTTGCCGGTCTCCTCGTCGTACACGCCCTTCTCCTCGTCCACCAGGTTCTCGTAGAGGCGGATTGTCGCCGGAACGGCGGTCTTTTCCGCCACCCAGTGGATGGTCCCCTTGACCTTGCGGTCGGCGCACTCGCCGCCCTTTGTCGCGGGGTCGTAGGTACAGTGAACGCACGTCACATTGCCCTCTGCATCGGTATCGTAACCGGTGCAGCGGACGAAGTAGGCACCCATCAGGCGCACCTCATTGCCGGGGAAAAGACGGAAATACTTCTTCGGCGGCTCGATCATGAAGTCCTCTCTCTCGATGTAGAGCTCGCGGCCGAAGGGAACCTTGCGGCTGCCGAGGGCTTCATTTTCCGGGTTGTTCGAGACCGTGACGTCCTCCGTCGCGTCCTCGGGATAATTGTCGATCACAAGCTTCACGGGGTCGACGACGGCCATCACACGGCTCTTCTTGAGTTTCAGATCCTCGCGGATGCAGTACTCCAGCATCGCATAGTCCACCGAGGAATTGCTCTTCGAGACGCCGCACAGCTCCATGAAGAGCTTGAGGGACTCCGGCGTGAAACCGCGGCGGCGAAGCGCTGCAATGGTCACCAGACGCGGGTCATCCCAGCCGTCCACCGTGCCGTCCTCCACAAGCTTTTTGATATATCTCTTACCGGTGACCACATTGGTCAGGTACATTTTGGCAAATTCAATCTGCTTCGGCGCTTCCTCGGGCCGGCTCTTGTAGCCGCACTCGATCATCACCCAGTCGTAGAGCGGACGATGGTCCTCAAACTCCAGCGTGCAGATGGAGTGCGTGATGCCCTCCACCGCGTCCTCGATGGGATGCGCGAAGTCGTACATCGGGTAGATGCACCAGGCATCCCCCGTGTTGTGGTGCGTCATGCGGGCCACGCGGTAAATCACGGGATCGCGCATGTTGATGTTGGGCGAAGCCATGTCGATCTTGGCGCGCAGAACCTTCGAGCCGTCCGGGAATTCTCCGTTCTTCATCCCCTCGAAGAGGCGAAGGTTCTCCTCGATGCTGCGGTCGCGGTACGGGCTGTTCTTGCCGGGCTCCGTGAGGGTGCCGCGGTACTCGCGGATCTCATCCGCCGTCAGGTCACACACGAAGGCCTTGCCTTTCTTGATCAGCCGCACAGCCGCCTCGTACATCTCTCCGAAATAATTCGAGGCAAAAAACAAACGGTCCTCGAAATCAGCACCCAGCCATCGAACATCCTTCGCGATCGACTCAACAAACTCCGTCTTCTCTTTCGTGGGGTTCGTATCGTCAAATCGCAGGTTGAACTGACCGCCGTACTTCTTCGCCAGACCGTAATTTAACAATATTGATTTTGCATGGCCGATGTGGAGGTAACCGTTCGGCTCCGGCGGAAATCGCGTAATGACCTTCGTACAGTTGCCTTCCGCGAGATCCTTGTCAATGATCATCTCAATAAAATTCCGGGAACCGCTCTCGGCTGCCATCTCGGTTTCCATTTCGGTTGTTCCCAAAATCTCCGTTGCCATCTCGTCCTCCGTCAATTCCCCGAAACCTTCAAAAAATCCTCTTTCCGATGTCCGGTTTCGAAAAATATTTAGCCCATTCTATCACAAACTCACAATAAAGAAAAGACCGAATTTATGAAAAATTTCGTAAACCCGAAACGCTATCGATACCGTCGGTAAATGTGGAAATACAGGTCCGCGCGGCCCGCCTCGGAGGTCAGGCTCCGAAGGGTTTCCCGAAGCTCGTCATTTTCCAGGATAAACGCTACAATGTCCGGATTGTAGTGCGTTCCCGCGCTCTTTTTGAACTCCGCAAGCACCGAATCGAAGGTCTTGCCCTTGGTGTAGTTGCGGCCGAACACATCCGTCGCGGCGTCCATGCAGTCGCAGATGGTCAGCAGGTCGATCAGGATCCGGAACTTGCTCTTCTTATTATTGAAATACATCGGATAACCGCTTTTGCCGTCATAGCTTCGGTGATGCCCTAAGGCGATCTCCGCGTACGTCTGGAGGTTGCGGTTCCGCATGAGGATCTCGTAGCTCCACTTCGGGTGGAATTTGATGTAGGAGTACTCCATGTCGGAGAGCCGGCGGATCTGCGTGTTCACGATGTTCGCGATCAGGATCTTCCCGATGTCGTGACAGCGCGCCGCGTTGTACATCAGCTTCTGCAAAAGCTCCTCGTAGTCGGCAACCTCCTCCGGATCCTCGAGGCCCAGAACCGTCAAAAACATCTCCGGATGCTTCGCGATCAGTTCCTTCAAAACCGCCTCGCAGAGCTTTGCGGTCATGACCGTGTGGATCAGGGTCGACATTTGCCGGCTGATGATCATGCAGTCGATGAACTCGATGGCCATGTCATCCTCGTCGATGAAGGAGATCAGGTCATACAAAAGGTGATACAGCGCCTGATCGAGGTACTCCTTGCACGCACACTGGCGCGGAATGGTCTCAATATAGGTCTGGATCTCGTAGAAGAGCTCCGCCTTCATGCGGACCTTCTTCATCTTGTCGCAGTTGAACGCCTCGATCATCTCGAGCATCGGCTTCGTCGTCGTGGTGATCACCGAGAAGCGGCTGTCCGCGGGCTGCTCGTACCAGTTCGGATTGTTGAAGTCGTACTCCTTGTCGATGGAGTGGCTGTATGCGCGAAGAAGTGTAAACGTCTGCTCCGGTTTCAGAAGTCCCGAGTAAAATGCATACACAATATAGCCGACGTACACCTTCATGTTGCGCTTGTGCGGCGGCAGCTTCGTCTGCTCGATGAACCCGAGAGGATACGTCGGGCCGAGGGTCTCTTTTAACTTGTCACTCAGGGAATTCCAGTGGAGAACCGCCATAAATAAAACATCGGTGCCGATGTCCTCGAGGGGCTTCTCGATCTGCTCCCAGGCCTCATCGCTGAAGTAATGACGGTACTTGCGGATCTTCGAGAGATCGTTGAAGCACTCGATCATGCGCTCGATGTTCGGCTCGAACTGGGAGCTCTCCATTTGATAACGGCTGCGGAGCGTGCCGAGGACACGCTGCACATCCTGTAAGAAATCTTCGTCGTTGTCGTGAATGCGGCGCAGGTGATCGATCCGGTCCATATAACCGGCCACCCACTCCGCCTGTTCCATTGCAAGCTTGCGAAGGTTGCCCTCAACGTTTAAGAAGGCATTGTTGGAAAATGCACACCGGCAGGATCGCTCGTTGTACTCGTCGCCCTTCTGCGCAAAATACTCCCACAGCCGGACGAACATCTGCGACTCCATCACGTCGTCGCACATGACGCTTTGATAGTAGTCGTAGGCACCCTCGTAGAGAGCCTTTGCAGTCTCGTCGTCGAGAGGCTCCTCCCCGTAGAGAATCGGATTGATGAGTGTGTTGATCTCCCGTTCTGTCTGGCGATAGTACTTGCGGATCAGATCGGACTTGCGGTTCAGCCGCTCAAGCCAATCGTCCAGATTATCGGTTTCCAGCAACTCATGCTCGATCAGATCAACGTCGTGAAGACGGTTCTTGTATTCGCGATATAAGTCCGGAATCGAGCTTGCCATCCTTTTCTCCTCTCCGTCCGCCTGCCGCGGGCTACTCGTAAATGGGTTCCTATTATCATAGCACACCGCGCCGTCTCTTGGCAAGACTTCGGGTGTATTTTCACTGTGTTCTACTGCTCCTCTTCCCCGTAGATCAGCGTGTCGTAGAAGTCCGAACGCTCCTCCAGGAGATCGTCGAGCTTGTCGCGGCCGTATTTTTCGAGCATCGTCGGCTCAGAGGAAAAGAGGTTGACTCCGATTCCCAGCCGGTTTCCGTCGATGGTGAAACCCATGGCCGCAAGGGTCGTCGGATACATATCCATCGAGGTGAACTGCCGCTCGTAGGGAAGCTCGTAAGGCACCGCGGAATTGACGATCGCGCAGTAGCTCTTGCGGTTGTAGCCCTTGCCCGCATGGGGAAGGTTGTCCGTGTATTTGGTGTCCATCGTGGGGTGGTCGCCGACGATCACCACGGTGGTGTTCTCATAGTACGGCTGTTCCGCAAGCCACGCTAAAAAGTCGCTTAGCTGCTTCGAAGCACAGGAGATAACGTTGCTGTACTGGTCCGGATACTTGTTCGGACACAGCCGGCACCGAAGACCGTTCGTAAAATGCGTGTCCATGGTCATCATGGTGAACGCGAACGGCTTGTCGCCGGCACCAAGTGCAGCAATCTCCTCCTTCGCGTACTCGTACACCTTCTCGTCCTCAAAGCCCCACCACACGAAGTAGTCCTTCGGAAGTCTTCCGTTCTCCCTGTAGGTGTTCAGATCGCGCATCGCGTAGTCGCCGTGGGTCGAGAGATAGATGTCCGCGCCGGAAAATTCCTTCTCCGATCCGAGGAGGAACGAAAGCTCGTAGCCGTTTTGGCGAAGCACCTGCCCGAGGGTGTACACCCCGGGAAGGAAGGTCTTGTACGCGCGCTTGCCCATGGCATTCTGCCCGATAGGAATCGTCAAAGGCACGCCGGCCGTCTGCGCCACTAAGGAAGCCATGGTCCATGTCGTTCCCACCACGGGAACCGCGCCGTTCAGCCTGTCGCTGCCCTGCGGTACGAAGTTGACATTTTCCGCCGCAAGCTTCGACATCTCCGGGATCAGGTCTTCGCCGGCGATTCCGCCGTGGGCGGTGTCGGAGTAGGTGCACTCCATGGACTCCATGTAGATGTAGATCAGGTTCCGCTTCTGCTCGGGCGCCGTGATGGCGGTCTTCTTCGGATCGCGGTACTCATCGGCATAGATCGGCGAGTTGCCGAACTGGTTGAATACGTAGCGCACGATGTGCAGCCGGTAGCTGACAAATCCGATGGCCGCGATCAGCAAAATGACGGCGACAAGTCTTCTGTGCGCCGTGAACCAGCGCGGAAAACCGCCGCTCTTTCCCTTGCTCACCCGCTTGTTCCGCCAAGCGCGGACCGCAAACAGGATTCCGAGCTCCACCGCCAGCATCGCCGGACCGATGGTAAACAGCATTACAAAAATCTCAATAAAGTTTCCGGGATCGGCGCCGCTCATGGGCACCTTCAACTGGAACAGCACCGTCGTCATGTCGATGGTTCCGAACCGGATCTTCAACCAGACCGCCGTGATCACCAGCCAGTCTGCAAGCAGGAGAAGGATCACTGTCGCCCAGTTCCTTCCCGTCATCAATGGTTTAATACGCTTCATCGCAACATTTTCCGAATTCTTTTCCCCACGAAAGAACTCATTCCCTTTCAAATGCGGGAGACCAGCACAATCTCGTACCGGTCTCCCGAAAAATCGTTTTCTTTCTTACGCCGGTTCCTATTCCAGGCCGAACGCCTTCAAACTGTTCTCTCCGATCAGGAGGATGTTCCAGTTCTCACCGTCATCATAGAAGATGTAGATGTCGGACATCAACTGGCTTCCGTCATCGCCTTCGTACTTGGAGATGTTTTCCACAAGGTACGCCTTCTTGATCTCAACCGTCGCACCCATCTCCTTCTTGATCTTGCCGCGGAGATCGTCGGTGTCCTTGATCTCGTACATCAGGTACGCCTTCTCGGAAACAAGCTCAACATTTGCACCGCAGCTCTTCGCAAGGTACTTGTCGTAGTTCTGGGAGAGCATATCCTCCACCGTGTCGCAGCCGAACATGCGGCATGCATAATCCACGGCATAGTCCGGAAGGTTCTTCTTGAACTTCCGCGCGCTCAGGGATGCGAACGCCTCATCCACAGGATTCACGAGCTCAAGGAATTCATTCTTCTCCTTGCTCGAAAGCTGGCTGAAGTCGAACATGTTGAGATCGATGCCGAAGAGGTTCTTCTCGCCGTTCTTATCAAAGAACGTCAGATATGCGATACCGCTGCCCGCAAGGATCAGCAGGATGAGCAAAATACTGATGATGATCACCGGAGCTTTGGACTTTTTCTTCTTCACAGGTGCTGCTGCAGGTGCCGCAGGCTGTCCGTATGCAGGCTGTCCGTACGCGGGCTGACCGTACATCGGCTGACCGTAAACGGGTTGCTGCGGTGCTGCGGGTGCTACAGGCGCTACCGGCGCTGCAGGTGCAACAGGCTGCTGGTAAACCGGCTGCTCCGGCGCCGCGGGTGCCGCGGGTGCGGGTGCCGCAGGTGCAGGCGCAACGGGCTGCTGATATACCGGCTGCTGGTACACAGGCTGCTGATATACAGGCTGCTCCGGAACCGCTGTGACGGCCGGTGCAACATTCTCGACAACCGGTGCAACATTTTCCGCAACCGGTGCTGCCTCAACAACCGGTGCAACACTCTCAACTACGGGTGCAACGCTCTCAACCACGGGTGCCGCTGCTTCGGTCACTGCTGCCGCTGCCTGCTCCGGGATTGCCTCTACAGCCTCCGGAACCGCCGTGGCGGCCGCTTCAACATTCTCGACAACCGGTGCAACGCTCTCAACCACAGGTGCAACGCTCTCCGCAACCGGTGCGACATTCTCTGCGACCGGTGCCGCCGCCTCGGCGACAGCTGCCTCGACCTGTGCGGGCGCCGCGCTCAGATCCGCAGCCGCCTCCGTAAGAGGTTCGAAGATTTCGATCTTATTGCCGCACACGCCGCAGAACATAGCACCGGGAAGCAATTCATTTCCACACTTATTGCAAAACATAACGCCCCTTCTTTCCGCGCCTACGCGCTTTGTATTCTCTCGACATCGATTCCGCGGATACGCGCTGTTCGTCCCTTGCTGTCATCCGGGCGGAAACTCCGCAGAATATACCATGATATTATATTATATTGCAAAGAGCACTCATTCGCAAGGGCTTTTCAGGCACTTTCGCAAAAAATGACGCCCTTTTCCTGCTCTTTTTGTCCTATGCGCGGATCCCGATCACGGGAGCTCCCTTGCCCAGGATGTAATCCCCGGTAATGGTCACCGTTCCGATGGTGTCATCCTTCGGAATCTCGTACATGATATCCAGCATGAACTCCTCGATGATGGAGCGCAGCGCCCGCGCTCCGGTGTCCCTTGCAACCGCCTGCTCGGCGATCACATCCAGGGCGGATTCGTCAAATTCAAGCTTCACCTCGTCCATTGCGAGGAGCTTCTGGTACTGCTTGAGGATTGCATTTTTCGGCTCGGTCAGGATGCGCTTCATCGCCTCCTTGTCAAGCCCGCGCAATGCAAATACCATCGGCAGACGCCCGATAAACTCGGGGATCATACCGTACTCGCGGAGATCCTCCATGGTCGTCTTCGACAACAGGTCCGGATCGTCGTCGAACGCGTCCTTTAAGTGCGCATTGAAGCCCATCGTGAACGACTTCGTCAGTCTCGTCTTGACAATCTCGTCAAGGCCCGGAAAAGCGCCGCCGCAGATGAAGAGAATGTTCTTCGTGTTCAGCGTCGTCTGCGGAACCATCGCGTTCTTGCTCGATGCGCCCACAGGCACCTCCACGTCCGCGCCCTCCAGAAGCTTCAAAAGCCCCTGCTGCACGCTCTCGCCGCTGACGTCGCGGCTTGTGGTATTTTTCTTCTTGGCGATCTTGTCGATCTCGTCGATAAATACGATTCCGTGCTCGGCGCGCTCCACATCGTTGTCCGCCGCGGCCAGCAGCTTCGACAGAACGCTCTCCACATCGTCACCGATGTAGCCGGCCTCCGTCAAGGACGTGGCATCCGTGATCGCGAGCGGCACGTTCAAAAGTCGCGCCAGGGTCTGCACCAGGTAGGTCTTGCCGCAGCCGGTGGGTCCGATCATGAGCATGTTCGACTTCTCGATCACCACGTCGTCGCGGAACGCTTCCTCCTCCTGACGGCGAACACGCTTGTAGTGGTTGTACACCGCAACGCTCATCACCTTCTTCGCGTGCTCCTGCCCGATCACGTACTCGTCAAGTCTCGCCTTGATCTCGTGGGGCACGGGAAGGTTCGCGATGTCCATCACGTCCGGAAGTTCCTCTTCCTTGGGCTTTTTCTTGGGCTTCACCCGCGCGTTGTTATTCTGCATCATCTCCGGAAGAATGAATCGGATCCCGCCGAAGGGAATGCCGAAGGAACCGTCGCTCTTCTCGCGGTCGTCCTTCTTTTCGTCGTCCTTCGGATCGTCCTTCTTCTCCTCGAAGACCACCTCCGCAGCCGGCTCGTCGCCGCTCTTCACCGTTTTCCCGGTATTCTCCGCCTTCTCCGAAGCCTTCGGCTCCGATGTCTCCGGCGTCAAATGCTGCTCGCGGAACAGGCGCATTGCCTGATTCATCATATCCTGCATGCAGTTGTGGCACACCGTGATTCCCGGCGGCACCGTGACCAGCGGTCCGACTTCGCTGCTTCTGCGACGGCACATCATACAAAAGCCGTCATCTTTTTTATCCTTGTCATCCGTGTTGTTCATACGTTCCTTTCTACGCGGTCCCAGGCTTTCTCAGGGCCGCAATCTGCGTTTCGCACAAAGTTTGATTTCTCCTCCGAAATGTCCCGCAAAACGGTCCCGCGGAACACCCTTATTTTACTATGAAACCGCGTCAAATGCAAGTGTTCCGCCGCCCTGCCGGGGAGTTTAACAAAGCCGTCACAAATCAAACATAATCTGTTGATATCATAAAACCGTTCGAAGCTTCGGCGTCTGCCGGGCGCGGACTGCGGAGGTTTTTATGAGATTCATCAAGAGGTTTCTGTTCTTCATCGTGCTGGCAGCCATCGCCGCGGGATCGTTCTACGGCGTCGGCCTTTTGTTGCGCGCGGCAAATGAAGAAACAAAGCAGACGCCGACCCCCGCAAAGGCGACCTCCACACCCGCTGTCACCATCTCTCCCGCCCCCACCGGCACCGAGCCGAAGGAGGAGCGGATTCCTACCTCCGACCCGGGTTCTGTCGCCACAATAGACGACGTCACCGTCTCCGACCTTGTCGCTTTGGTGCTTCCCTCCATCGTTCAGATTGAGAGCAACCTGACCGGCGTCGACGTCTGGGGCCGCACGCAAACCGAGTCGACCCTGGGCTCCGGCATCATTCTCTCGCAAAAGGATGACATTTTATATATTGCTACCAACAACCATGTCGTGAGCGGCGCCACGCAGGTGTCCGTGACCTTCTCGGACGGCTCGACCGCAGCTGCATCGCTTCTCGGGACCGACCCGGGCGGCGACCTCGCCATCGTGACCGCAAAGCTTGCGGATCTCTCCGAGGAGACAAAGGGCTACATCGCCGTAGCCAGACTGGCGACCGCATCCGACCCCAGACCGGGCGACATGGTGATCGCCGTCGGCAACGCCCTTGGGTACGGAAACTCCGTGACGGTTGGATTTGTCAGCGCGATCCGCGGTGATTTTCAAACGACCTACGGCGAGCGCGAATTGATCCAGACGGACGCCGCCATCAACCCCGGAAACAGCGGCGGCGCACTGGTCAACATCAAGGGCGAAGTCATCGGCATCAACTCCGCAAAATACACCGCAACCTCCGTTGAAGGCATGGGATTTGCCATCCCGATCACGCAGGCGATGCCCATCCTGGAAGAGCTCTCCAGAACAGAGGAGTTTCCTTCCGAACAGTCCGGATTTCTGGGCGTTTACATCGTCTCGGTGACCAAGGAGATGCAGTCGACCTTCGGCTGGCCGCGGGGCGTCTACGTCAAGGAGATCGTCCCGGACGGTGCAGCGGAAGCCGCGGGAATTCTTCCCGGCGACATCATCCTCTCCGTCAACGACATCAACGTCTACGAGAACTCACAGCTCATCAACCGCGTCACCTCCTACCGCGCCGGAACGGAAGTCACGCTTCGCATCAGCCGCGAGACCGACGGCGGCCGCGAGGAGATCACGCTGCCGGTAGTTCTCAGGGAAAATGCACAATAACAGGACAATATATCCCTCACATAAACAAGCGCCCGAATCACGCAAGGGATCAGGCGCTCTTCATTTGCGCTGATTTCAAAAAGGTCAGCCGAACTCCTCGGCGCATTTTGCGCGAGCGGAGGCGATAACCTTGTCCATATCGTAGTACTTGTACTCTCCCAGCCGGCCGCCGAAGATGATCTTCGTGTCCGCAAGAGACCGCTCGCGATACCGCTCGTACAGCTCGCGGTTTGCGGCGTCGCCCACCGGATAGTACGGCTCCTCCCCGGGCTTCCACTCCGTCGGATACTCCTTTGAGATCACGGTCTTCGGCTGCTTGCCGAACACAAAATGCTTGTGCTCGATGATGCGCGTGTACGGGATCTCCCGCTCCGTGTAATTCACCACCGCATTGCCCTGGTAGTTGTCGGTGTCCAGAACCTCGTGCTCAAACGTCACCTTGCGGTAGGCGAGATTGCCGAAGCAATAGCCGTAAAATTCATCGATCGCGCCGGTGTAGACCACCTTCTTTGCCATCGCGTCCCAGGACGCGCGGTCCGCCAGATAATCGACGCCTAAGCGCACCTCGATGCCCTCAAGCATCCGCCGGACCATCGCCGTGTATCCCTCTGTCGGAATGCCCTGGAAACGATCGTTGAAGTAATTGTTATCGTAGGTAAAGCGAAGCGGCAGCCGCTTGATGATCGACGCCGGAAGATCCTTGCAATCGCGTCCCCACTGCTTCTCCGTGTAGCCCTTCACGAGCTTTTCGAAGACGTCGCGGCCGACCATGGAGATCGCCTGCTCCTCGAGATTTGAGGGCTCCGTGATGCCCTCCGCCGCAATCTGCGCGGCGATGATGTCCTTTGCCTCCTGCGGCGTCTTGATGTTCCACAGGCGGCTGAAGGTGTTCATGTTAAACGGCAGATTGTAGATCTCGTCCTTGTAGACGGCCACCGGGGAATTGATATAGTTGTTGAAGTCCGCAAAGCGGTTGACAAACTCCCAGATCTCCCGGTCCGAGGTGTGGAAAATGTGCGCTCCGTACCAGTGCACGGGGATATCCTCGACCGTCTTGCAGTAAGCATTTCCCGCGATGTGGTCCCGGCGGTCGATCACCAGGACAGTCTTCCCTTTCTGTTTCGCCTCATAGGCAAATGTCGCACCGTACAAGCCGGCGCCGACGATCAGATAATCATACATCGAACGTAACCTCTTTCTCCTCTGTGATCAGCATCGTCGCCGTGCGGTAATCCTCGGGCGTCGTGATCTTTAAGTTGTTGCGGCTTCCTGTCACCGTCACAACGCGGCGTCCGAAAGCGTGGTAGCAACCGCTGACATCCGTCCGAAGCTCCCGCTCCGACAGACTCATCTTCGTGTACACCGCTCTCCAGTCTCCCAGAAAAACGGTCTGCGGCGTCTGTGCGAGCCACATCTGACTTCTCGGAGGAACATCCGTGACCTGACCGCCCAGATTGACCGTCAGCACCGTGTCCACCGAAGGGATTGCCGTCGTAACGGCACTTCCCGCCCCTGCCTTGCGGAGCGCCTCGATGTTGGCTGTGATCATCGCCTCCGTGACGAACGGCCGCACCGCATCGTGGGTCAAAAGGATCGTGTCCTGCGGTGCGCGAAGCTTCGCGATCGCCGTCTCCGTTATTTTCCACAGCGTCTCATTGCGGTTGGCGCCGCCCTCGGTCAGAAGGACCTTCCGCCTGCGGTCGCCGTAGATGTTCTCGTCGAAGAGCGCCCCCGTGTACGCGAGCCACTCTCTCGGGACGCCGACGATCACGGCGTCCACGTCCGGGTGATGGAGAAATGCCTCCACCGACCACATTAAGATCCGGCGCGTACCCAGCCGAAGAAACTGCTTCGGCACTTTTGCGCCCATCCGGCTTCCGCTGCCGCCGGCAACGATTGCTGCAATAATCATGTGTCACACCCCGCCCGAAAGCCGGTTGACGGCGCAGAACATGGCGCGGATCGAGGCTCTCGTAATATTCGAACTGATACCCACTCCGTACGTCGTCCGTCCGGTCGTAACGTCCTGCATCCGGACGTAGGCCGCAGCCTGCGCCTCAGAGCCGGAATTTAACGCATGCTCGGAGTAATCGAGGATGCGAATGTTGAGTCCGAGCTTCTCCTGCAACCCCTTCTTCACCGCATCGATCGGGCCGTTGCCGTAGCAATCGAGCTCATCCTCGCGCCCGTCGTATGTGTACGCCAGGTGCGCATGCGTCGTGTACTCGTCCTCGGTGTCGGTGCGGTCGTCGATGCTGCACCGCAGAAAATGAAGCGGCGATTTTCTCTCCAGATACTCGCTTCGGAACAATCCGAAGATGTCCTCCCGGGTGAGCTCTCCGCCAAGCGTCTCCGCCATGCGCTGTACTCTCGCACCGAACTCCTTGTGCATTTCCTTCGGGAGATGGAATCCGTAGTAATCCTTGAGCACGTAGGCGACGCCGCCCTTGCCGGACTGCGCATTGATGCGCACCACCGTCTCGTACGAGCGCCCGATGTCCGCCGGGTCGATCAACAGATACGGCACCTTCCACTCGCCGGAAGGATCCTTTGCCATCGCCGCAAAGCCCTTGCTGATGGCGTCCTGATGTCCGCCGGAAAATGCGGTGAACGCAAACCGTCCCGCGTACGGATGTCTGGGCGAAACCGGCATTTTCACCAGCTCCTCGTAGGCTTCCATGATCGCGTTGATATTGTCAAGCTTAAGCCCCGGATCAATGCCCGAGGCATAGAGGTTGTAACCGAGCGTCAGAACATCCATGTTTCCGGTTCTCTCGCCGTTGCCGAACAGCGTGCCCTCGACGCGCTCGGCCCCCGCCAGAAGCGCAAGCTCCGTGCTCGCAATGCCCGTTCCGCGATCGTTGTGCGTGTGCACACTCACCGTCACGAAATCCCTGAACCACAGGCGGTCGGACACCCACTCCACCTGGTCGGCGTACACATTCGGCGTGTTCAGTTCCACCGTCTCCGGCAGGTTGATGATGGCGCGGCGTCCCTCGCAGGGCTTCCACTCCGCCAGCACCGCATTGCAAACCTCAAGCGCGTACTCGGGCTCCGTGCCGCTGAAGCTCTCCGGCGAGTACTCCAAAACAAGCTCGCCGTCAAAGGATGCCTCCAGCTCGCGGATCCTGCGGACCGCGCGGACCGGGATCTCCAGGATCTCCTCTTTGGATTTGCCGAAGACCACCTCCCGCTGCAGCACCGAGGTCGGATTGTAAATGTGCATGATCACGTGCGGCAGACCGCGGATGGCGTCAAACGTCGCATCGATCTGCTCGTCGCGGCATTGCAAAAGCACCTGAATGTACACATCATCGGGAACGCCCGACTCCGCAAGCACACGAAGGAACTCCCGCTCCGTAGCGGAAGCAGCCGGGAAGCCGACTTCAATCTCACGGAAACCGAGATCGTACAAAAGGTCGAAGAGTTTCTTCTTCTCCTCCACGGTCATCGGTTCCACCAGCGCCTGGTTGCCGTCCCGCAGATCCACGCTGCACCAGACCGGTGCCTTTGTGATCTTCTGCGAAGGCCAGCGTCTCTGCGGATACTCCATCGCCGGAAAACTCTTGTATTTGCCTGCGTGTTCCATAGTCTCTCCATAAAGCAACGAAGTGCTCCATACAATCATCTCATACAAAGCACTTCCGTTTCCAAGCAAGAATCAATTCAAAAAATATCGTTTAAACGAGGTCAAATCCGGCCTCCACCGCCGCGAGCAGCTCCTTGAGAGCCTCCTCCTCGCCTTCGCCGTCGCAGACCACCTCGATCTCCTCGCCCTTCTTCACCTGCGCGCTCAGGATTCCCAGCACGCTCTTCGCATTCACGCGATATTCCCGGATCACAAGGTAGGCCATGCAAGGGTACGACAGAGCGATGCTGCTCATCTTCCCCGCCGGCTTAATGTGCAAACCTTTCTCGTTGATCACAACTGCTTTCCCCGATACCATACCTGCTCCTTTCCCCGACAAGCGCCGCTCCCACCCCGGGAGCCGGCACTCCGGCAACCGTACTTCTCCAAATACCTGCTGCACATAGATGCGGTTATGCCGCAAACAACAATACAACGCACGTAAAACTTCGGGACGTCCGCGCCGCCGGCCTTACAAGCCGCTCTCGCGGTCATCCTTTGCTTCCGTAATCTCGAGCTCGACCGTGACCGTATACGTAGTCAGGTCATCGTCGATGTTCGCCGTCCCTTCGGGAACGCCGTTTAACTTCGAGCGAAGCTCTGCCGTGACGGTTCCGGTTTCCGTAACCTCCGACAGATCCACATACAACTCCAGGTTCGTCGCGTTCAGCGTGACGAGATACTTGTCGATCTCATACACGCGGATCTGAACGCTCTCTTCCTTGAATGCTGCGGAAAATGCCTTATCCAGACGTTCGATCCGGATATCGGAAGTCTTCACCACGAAGTCCTTCGTATTCTCTCCCGCAACCGTGATCTTCACGGTGAAGGTGGTGTTCTCGGACGCCACGTACACACCGGTCGGAAGGTATTCCGCAAGCGAGACGTTGTTGATATCCACGCTCTCCATAAGGTCGCGCTTCTCATATTTGATGACCAGCTCGGAACCGATCCGGTTGAGTGCCTCCGGGCGCCCTGCCAATTTGATCGTGCCGAGAGAGTCAAGGCTCGACTCTTTTTCGACGATGCCGAAACCTTCGTTTGCCGTGACACCGGACCAGTCGATCCGCACCTTCTTCTCCTGGATCGGAAGAAGATCGATGCTTACGGAGATCGTCGACTGGATGCTGAATTCCCGCATGTCCGCCTCGACCACGTTGCCCTCGGCATCGTAGGCCACCAGCTTCACATCGCGGTCAACCACATCCTGGGAACTGTTCTGCAGATCCACCGTGGCGACAAAGGATTTCACCTGATCCACAAGGTCCTTCGGACCGTAGATGGAGAAGGTCTTGTTGTCCTGTTTGCTCACATATGCGTAGTAGCCGGCCGGAACATTTTCCGTGCGGACCACAACGGGAAGTCCGCGGCTCTCCTTCTTCTCCTCGATCTTTCCGCGGATCATCGTCTCCGACTGGCGGATGATATCAACGTCTGCCGCCGTGTCCTCGTTTTTGGGAACTACATGGACCGGCACGGCATTCACGCTGCTCATCTCGTTGAAATCGATGTAGGCGATGAAATCGTCCTTGGTGAGATTCTCAATCTTGGAGCGGACACCCTCAATGCGGATGGTCAGCTCGGTTTCCACATCGGAATCCGCGACATACGACGTAGTCGCCGAATTCACGACCTCCTTGTTCCGCCATTCGATCGGAATTCCGGAGATGGTTCTCGTGATGGTCGGATCCGAAAGATTGATGATCGTGATCCAGACGATAAATGCAATCAGGATGGAGACAAGCTTCATCCCGATGTTGCGGGTGAACATGGCTTTAAGCTTGTCCTTCATGATTGTTATTCCATTCCTTTCTGAAACGTCTGCGGGCACCTGCCGACTTGTTCTGGCACTCGATCAGCTTGCTGCGGAGAATGTTCTCCGTCACATCGCGGATCAGCTGGCCGTGCTGCGCAAGGGCGATCTTGCCGTTCTCCTCGGATACGATGATCGTCAGACAGTCGGCAACCTCACTGACACCGACACCGGCACGGTGACGCATGCCGAGCTCCTTGGAGAGACGCATGTTGTCCGATACGGGCAAAATGCAGGTCGCAGCCATCGCGCGGTCGCCGCGAACGATCACGGCGCCGTCATGCAGCGGCGTATTGTGCTCGAAAATATTGATCAAAAGAGCTGACGAGATGCGCGAATCAAGCGCGATACCCGTCTTTTCAAACTGCTCCAGAGAAACCTTTTCCTCCATGACGATCAGCGCACCGGTCTTTACCTCCGCCATGGCTAAAACACCGGCGATGATCTCCTCTCGGGTCTCGTCCGAGAACCGCTCTCCCGCGTTTTTGCCGCTTCCGAAGAAACCGACAATGTTACGCTGGCCGAGCTGTTCCAGTGCGGTTCGAAGCTCCGGCTGGAAAATGATAAAGATCGCAATGATACCCACGCTGATGGCGTTACGGAAGATCCACAGAATCGCAGTGAACTCAAAGAATGTAGCTACAAACCATACCAGCACTAAAACGATCATACCCTTGACAAGATACCATGCCCGGGTGCGCTGGATCCAGTTGATCAAATGGTAGATTAAAAAGGCGATTAACAAAATCTCAACGATATCCGAAACCGAAAACTTCGGCATCGAGACCCAGTTAAAGGCATTTTTGAAAGCATCTGCCAATGCGCCCATGCGATTCTCCTTTCCGACCCTGTCCGCCCGAAGGCGGAACCGGCCTGATTTTGTTATGACGAACCTTTACAGGTAATCCTCGTCCTCAATGCTGTCCTTTCCGTTTTGTCCGGACGTCTCGCCCTCCGGGAAATACCCGTAGATAACCTGCTCGTCCTCGTCATCATCGTCGTCATCGATGTCGACAAATGCAGGTTTTGCGGATTTCTTGGCGGCAGGAGCTGCAGGAACCGGCTCCGCGGGTGCGGATTTTCCGGAAGCGTTCTTTCCGGCGGACTTGCCCTTCGACGTCTTGCCTGCGGACTTTCCGGCGGATTTGCCTGCGGACTTTCCGGCGGTCTTGCCCGATGTCTTCTTCGCGGGTTTCGGAGTCTCATCCTCCTCTTCGTCCTCGAAGAGCGCGGAATCTGCTGCGTTTGCAACCGGTGCAGCCTTCAGCGGTTCGAGCGCAGCCTTAGGCGCCGGTTCGAATGCAGCCGGAGCGGCAGCCTTAGCCGCGGGTGCCGGTGCCTTCGCCGCCGATCCTGCGGCAGCTTCACCGGCGACATCGCCCACGCGGGTCTCCAGACGCTTCTTCGGCTTTATCACAAGTTCGCCGATGTCATCGCCGAACTCATCGTCCTCATCTTCCTCCTCGATCGGAGCGGCCTTCGCCTTCCCCTTGACGGCGGCAAGGCCTTCGGCCGCCTTGTTGCTGTAATCGATCAGCCCGAGCGCAGCCTCCTCATACTCCTCATCGTCGTCATCCTCATCGGTCGTCTTGCGGCGGCGGATGACCTTCTTCTCCTTGTGCTTCGGAGCTCCCGCTTTCACCTTCGGGATAGCCGTCACGTAGTAGAAGTAATCGTCGTCCTCAAACTCCACACGCTCCGCTGCCGCGTACTGCAATACCCGGACAAAGAACAGGAGCACAAGGCAGACGCCGGCGCTGATGAGGCAGGCAAATACCATGCCCGCAACACGAATGCCCATATCAAATCTCAGATCGGCGATGATATAGCCGAGCATCATAACGCCCGTGCCCACCGCGATACTGATCTCAAACGCATAGTCCATATTGATCCGGCGGACCAGATACACCACGATGATCACCAGTGCCAGGATCAGCATGGTCACATACATCGCGGGGTTCTTCAGCAACTGATCCAGAACCGAGATGAAGATCTTCTGCGGATCCGACTTGAGGGAGTATTTTGCCAGCGAATCAATGTTCTCGCGAACAAAGCGGATCGTGTAGAAGGCAAATACACCGCAGCACATCGGAACGATTGCCAGAAGGTTGCCGAACAGTCCCAAAAGGATCGGTACCGCGTACGGGATACCGAAGGACTGCAGCATGGGCGTTGCGATCATTGCCGCGCCCTGGCGGGGTGTAAACCGCAGGAAGAAGCAATAGCAGATCATAAACAACGCGAACACCGTGAGCGCCAGGATCGCCGATTCCGCCGACACGATCTGGAAGCAGACATACAGCGCGGCCACAACCACCATAAGGCTCGGCGGCAGGAATGCGGAGATCATCGCGATGGCAATGATCGCGGGGCTCTTGCAGAGAGTCTTGCTGTACGGCAGCATCTTAGCGAGACGGCTGTACGTCACAAACAAAAGTAAAAAGCGGAGCGCCAGATTAATCCAGAAGTCATACTTCTGGTAGATTGAAGTCACCTTGGCGCGCAGTTCGAACAAAAGCATCATCGGATTACTCCCCCCATTCCTCGATCATATCGTTCTGCCGGTCTTCCTTCTCTTCGAGTTTGCGCACCTTGGTGAGCATGCGGTAGTACCGGTTCAGTCGTTGATGCGACCGCTGATAATAGACCCGGTAGCCGATCCAGGTGATCGCAACAAATACGACCAGAAGCGTCAGATAGACGGCGAGAATCCACTTGCCGAGCAGCAGATAGTTGAGATCCAATGCATTGTCAAGCAAAAAGTCGAGCTTGTAGGCAACGACCATCGCAAGCAGGATCAGGCTTCCGAACGTCACCGCAACGATCGTCTTCAGAACTTCGTGGCGGATATAGTCCGATCGAAAGTAATTGGCGACCTCCATGTCCTCCTGGCCGTTTTTGTTCTCGTAGATGGCCAGTCGCGTCATGAGCCGCACTTTTTCATTGTTTACCATAATTACCTCGGTTTCCGAGAACCGTCTTGCCCCGTTGCCTCCCCCATTCGGCGTTCGGGCACACTTTTCGACAGTACTCACAGTATACGTCATTTTACCACACTTCGCCGCAAATAGCAACCGTAACGACCCCAAGAAATTAAAAACGGAGCGGCATTTTCCGCCCCGAAAGCCGAAAAATGCGCCCGCGGAAAGCCCTTCCGCAGGCGCATTCGAAAAATCCCTGTTTTTACTTCTCCACGTAGTACAGAATTCCGAGGGTGTTCGGGCCGCAATGGCTCGAGATCACGCCGCCGGCGTCCGTCTCGCAGATTTCCTCAAACCGGCCGAGACTCTCGAGAAATTCTCTCGCACGGTCAACAAATGCACGGTCGCAGATGGAGTGTGTGATGAACACGCGCTTCGTCTCCGCGGTCATCAGCTCGTCCTTTAAGTCCGCCATGTAGCGCTCCAGCGACGATACCATGTTGCCGCGGTACTTCTTCGCCACGCCCATGCGTCCATCCGAGACAGCGATCATCGGGTGGATCTTCAGGGCATTGCCCAAGAATGCCGTGATGGCCTTGCAGCGGCCTCCGCGCGCTAAATACGTGAGCGTGTCCACGATGAAGCTCGCCCGGACGCGTCCTCTCGCACCGCTGATCTCATCGACGATCTCCTCCGCGGTCTTTCCCTCCTGCGCCATCTCCGCAGCCTTTAAAACCTGCAGGCCGATGCCGGTGGAGAGGTTTTCCGAATTGACCACGAACAAACGCTTGTACTCGTGGTCCTCGGCAAACATCCGCACCACGTTGCACGTCGTGCTCATGTCCTCGGAAATGCCGATGAAAATGATGTCGTCTCCCGCCTCCATCATGGGGGTGAGACGATCCTCTAAAATCTCAAATGTCACAGCGGCGGTGCGCGGTGTCGTCTTATGCGCGTCCGCCCACGCGAAGATTTCCTTCGGCGTGATATCCTCCCAATCGTAATAGCTCTTCTCGTCGATGACGATGCAGAGCGGCAGAATCGTTACCCCGTAGTTCGTAATCTGCTCTTTGGACAGATCTGCGGTGCTGTCCGATACGATGCGAATTGCCATGGTTTCCTCCGAAAAAGTAACATTAAAAACCCCGGAAGGCTTACACTCTCCCGGGGTTCTTCAATCTCGCTTAGCTTATACGCGCTTCATGTACTCACCGGTACGCGTGTCGATCTGAATAACCTCGCCCTCATTGACGAACAAAGGTACCAAAACCGTAGCTCCCGTCTCAACCGTTGCGGGCTTCGTAGCGCCGGTAGCGGTATCGCCCTTGAAGCCGGGCTCCGTCGACGTGATGGCAAGCTCAACGAACATCGGGGGCTCGATAGCGAACACCTGACCCTGATGCGAGAGCATCTTAACCATCTCGTTCTCCTTGACGAACTTCAGCGCATCGCCGACCTGCTCGGACGTCATTGCGATCTGGTCGAAGGTCTCCGTATTCATGAAGTTATACATATCTCCGTCATTGTAGAGATACTGCATATCCAGTCTCTCGATGTGAGCCTGCGGGAATTTCTCGGTCGGGCGGAAGGTTCTCTCAACTACGCCTCCGTTCTTGATATCCTTCAGCTTCGTACGTACGAAAGCGGCACCCTTACCGGGCTTCACATGCTGAAACTCGATAACCTGATAGACCGCATTGTCGATCTCCAGCGTAACGCCGTTTCTGAATTCACCTGCTGACAGCATAAAAGTTCCTCCTTCAAAGAAACAAATCTACATACTTGGTGTAAGTTTATCCTATTTGGCGAACGTTTGCAACATTTTTTTCGAAAAATGCCAAACTTCTTCCCGAAGCGCCCCCGCATAATGCCCCGTGCAGGCTACTTCACCGGAATCTCGATCAATTCCTTCGGGGAGTGTGCCAGATTCTCGTGACCGTCCTCGGTCACCACCGTCAGATCCTCGATCCGCACGCCGCCGAAGCCGTCCACATAGATGCCCGGCTCCACCGTCATCAGCATGCCCTCCCGCACGATCTCCGTGCACCGGGGATTGGCGTACGGCGGCTCATGGATCTCCAGTCCGACGCTGTGTCCCAGGCCGTGCCCGAAGCATCCTTCATAGCCTGCCGCGTTGATGATATCCCGCGCAACCGCATCGATCTCGCGCCCCTGCATGCCCGCATGCAAAGCCGCCAGCGTCTCCGTCTGCGCCTTCAAGACCGTATCGTAGATCTCCCGCTGCTTTGCATCGGCCTTTCCCATTACCACCGTGCGGGTCATGTCCGAGCAGTACCCTTCGTAGATACAGCCGAAGTCCATGGTGACGAAATCGCCCTCTGCAATCGCCTTCGCCCCCGGCATCGCATGGGGCATGGACGAATTCACGCCCGAAGCCACGATGGGAGGGAACGAGTTGCCCGAGGCCCCCGCCTCGCACATGTAATACGTCAGCTTCGCCGCGATCTCGCGCTCCGTAACGCCGGGTCTTAAATCCGAAAGGATCCGCGAAAACGCCTCGTCGCCGATGCTCTCGGCCTTGCGAAGAAGCGCAAGCTCCTCCTCGGTCTTCACCTTCCGAAGATCGATCAGGATGTTGTCGACGGGAAGCATTTCCTGAGCAAAAGCGTTGGAAAATGCCTCATACTCCCGGTACGTCACCGCATCCCGCTCAAAGGCAACCTTCGTCGCGGCGTGCTCAGCTAAAAGCTTCGCCGTAAGCGCCTCGTATGACGTTCCCGCGACATCCAAAACCTCGCAGCCCTTCGCCTCGTTTCTCGCCTGAATGAGGAAGCGGAAGTCCGTCAGAAGGTATGCGCTGCCGTCCGCAAACAAAAGCAGCTCGCCCGTATCGTTTGTGTAATTGCTCAAATAGCGGACATTTGCCATGTCCTTTACGATCATCGCATCCGCGCCCAGCTCCCGGAACACCGGGACGGCGCGTTTCCATTTTTCCATGTTCAAACCTTCCTGCCTAATTTTCCTTCTCGCGCTCCGCCAGGATCATCGTGATGGCGTCCATGGCGTCCGCATACCCCGCAAAGCCGCGGCCGAAGATCTGCCGGTCGCAGGCGCCGGCCGTCACGCTGTTGCTGCGAAACGCCTCGCGGTTGTAAATGTTCGAAAGGTGCACCTCGATCTTCGGAACCGAGAGCATCAGAAGTGCATCGTAGATCGCATAGCTGTAGTGGGTGTACGCCGCGGGGTTGATGATGATCCCGCTGTATTTGCCCTGCATCGCGCGGTTTAAGCGCGTCACGATCTCACCCTCGGAGTTGCTTTGGAACATCTCCGCCAGGTAACCGCGCTTTCTCGCTTCCTCCCTGCAATAGTTCTGCAGATCATCGAAGGTCTCACTGCCGTAGATGGACGGCTCTCTTCTGCCGAGCATCGTGAGGTTCGGACCGTTGATGACCAACAAAGTTTTCGTCACTGCCATAGTCGCTCCTTCCCCGGGGCGATCCCCCGAAGCAATACAATATGTTACGCAAAATGCGCATTTTCCGTGGTTATAACGAGTCTCTCACCGCGTCCGCCACCTGCTCCACCGTGCGGTCGTCGATGTCCACCGTGCGGTGCGCTACCATCGGGTAGGCAAAGCGCCAGCGCACTAAAAGCTCCCGTCTTGCCTCCTCGGTCTTCTCCGTCAGAAGCACCGGACAGGTCTCCGGATCCTCCTCCGCGAGCCTCCGCAGTATCAGGTCCTCGCTGCCGTTTAAGTACACCACCGTGCCGAGCTTGCGGAGCCGCTTCTGATTCTTCTGCCGGATCGGCATTCCGGCCCCGGCGGCGATCACGGTGTGGGTGCAGGACTTCAAAATGCCCCGCAGCGCCATGGACTCCAGATCCCGGAAATACTCCTCGCCCTTGGTTCGGAAAATGTCCGCGATCTTCATGCCGACCTTCTCCTCGATGTAGCGGTCGGTGTCGATGAAATCAAATCCCATCTCTTTGGCGAGCACCTCGCCAACCGCGGTCTTTCCGCTGCCGGCAAATCCGATCAGCACCACGTTGAGCTGGTTCATCTTCTCCCAGCGGTTGCGGTGATACAGTTTCAAAACGACGCGCTCGAGCTTGCGCTTTAAAACGATCTGCACCTCCTCCGCCTTGTTGATCGGCTTGACGAGGATTGAGCGGATACCGGAGCGGTTCGCGCCGTACACATCGGTGAAGAGCTGATCGCCGATGAAGAGGGTATTTTTCTTGGTGGTGCGCATCAGTACCATCGCCTTTAAGTAGTTGCGGCGGCGCGGTTTGTGCGCGTTGAAAATGTAGTGAAGCTTTACTCCCTTGACCCGGGCTCCGCGGTAGAACCGGCGCACCCGGGGCGCCTTGTTGTTCGACAGAAGGCAGATCCTGAAACCGATCTTATTGAGACGACGAAACAGCTCGACCACCTCCGCGTTCGCGTCGGCGCCGTGCTCCACAAGCGTGTTGTCAATGTCGTAAATCAGGCCGCGATACCCTTTCCGATACAGCTCCTCATAATTGATATCGTAAGAGGATTCGGCCATTTCTGCCGGATAAAACCTTCGAAACATCACTAACTCCTGTCGGGCAAATCTTCCCGACTCCCAGTGTAACAACCTTTGCCGTTGTTGTCAATCGGATTCCCGCGTCAGTCGCGGATTATGCCGGACTGCAGCTCGCGGTCGATCCGCGAAAGCTCCTTCTCCACGGACTCTCTCTTGATCCGGTTCTCGTTCTGGATTCGCATCACCTCGTCGAAGCTCTCGATGAGGGAGCGGTTCATCTCCGCCAGAGTCTCCGGCCGGATGCTGTTCTCCCCGTAGGCCTTCTGGGTCTCCACCGTCACATTCTTGAGGTTCTCCGCATTCTGCACCAAAAGGCGGTTGGTCATCTCGTTGACGGAGCGGTCGGTCTGCAGCGCAGCCCTTGCGTGCTCCGCTCCGAGGGCAAGCACAATCTGGCTCTTCCAAAGCGGTATCGTGGTGTATAAAGCGGACTGCAGCTTGTCGGCGATCATCGCAAAATTCGCCTGCAGCATGCGGATCTGTGCCGACTGCTGACGGGAGATCACCCGGGTTGTGGCAAGCTCGGTGGCTCTCCGCTCCAGCCGGTCGATGATCGTGTTCCGCCAGGAATCCTCCACGGCGCCGTCGTCGTCAGGCGCCTCCGCCCGCAGCTCATCCGCCTTCAGCTTCACGGCGGCAATCTTTACGGCCGCATCCTGATAATACTCCTCGTTCAGGGAAAACAGCTGGTTTAAAAGCGCGCAGTCCCGAAGCAGCCGCACCTGATGATCCTCCAAAACCTCGGCGATCCGGTCCACGTTCCGGGATGCCTCGTCGTACTGCTTGCGCACCGCAACCGAGCGGTTTCGCTTTTTCCAGAAGAGGATGGAGGGGGTATTTTCCGGCGGATTGTCGTTGATATCCACCAGGGTCTCGATGGTCTTCTGCATCAGCTCATCGATGTCGTTCACCGTGGAGGAGTTTAAGTTATTGATCACCATCTGGGACAGCTCCGCCATGTGCTTCTGGGTGTCGCTTCCGAAGCTGGTGATGCTGCCGATGTTTGAGACATCGAGCTCCGCGAGCCCCTGCTCAATCTCCGGCAGGCGGCTCTCCGGGACATCGGAGAAACCGTTGTCCACCAAAACCCGCAGGTATTTTACTTCTGTCTTGTCGTCCATTGTCACTCCTCTTCCGACTCATATTTCGGTATCATGATCATATCCCCGAGCCTGAGGCTCCGAAGAAAACTGTCGGCATCGCGGAAAATGTTCCTGCCTTCGATTCCCATGCTCTGCGGCGTCCCCAAAAAGATCTGCCGCCTGCCGGGCTTCTCTTTTGCTGCGGCCGGCTCCGGCGAAGCTCCCTTTCCCGAGGATATCTTCCACTGCCGGTTCAAAAGCATAAGCTCCGCAAGCTTCCCTCCGGAAAGCCTTCCGTAAGAAGCTTCCTCCGGTTCCGCGAGCCGGCTCATCCTCTGCAACAGGTCCACCGCGTGCCGCAGGATCAGCTGCTCGCAGAGCGGATAATAGCAGCTCTCCGGATTCAGCTTCCCGCCGGGCTTTTTCAGCATGACCTCGCACAGATAGACGGCGTTGTCCTCGAATTTGGCTTCAAATGCCCGGAAATCGACGATATAGCCGTTCTGCTCTAAAACCCGCACCAGATTGAGCGCCAGGATTCCGCGGTTTCGCAACTGCCCCGCCGTGGTGTCCTCGCTGTAAGTCAGGTTGATGAGCACCTGCACGACCTTCTTCTCCTTCGGGCGCGCCATCCGGTACATATTCTTGGGCGCTCCTGCGATGTACGCCGGCACGTTGGGGCGGCTTCCGACAAATGCGGGTTCCGCCACATTGGCCCGTGTCGCCTTTAAGTTCACCGCCTGCAGACCCCCCGCCAGATTGAGGAACTGCTCCAGCTCCTCTTTTGAGGCATTTTCCGAGCGCTTCAGCACTTCCCTAACCTCCGGCGCCCCCTCGAGAAAGCCCCGCAGCTCCCGCACCGAAGCAAAGGTCAGATTGTAAACCGGGACCGGTCCGAACCGTGCCACCGACAGGTTTCGCCACTCCCTCTCCGAAAAACCGTTACCCTCCATTGCTCCTCATCCTCATCACACGGTACGCACGGTGTCCCTGCCCGTGATAATCTCCTGCACGCGGGCGTGGAAAAGCTTGTACAGCTCGGCGCACTGCTTTGTCATCTTCGGCAGCTGGTCGCGGAGACTCTTGTCCAGAAATTCCAGATACTCCTCGTCCTTCGTCTGGATGAACTCGTACTCGAGTATCTTCTGCGCGCTGAAGCTGCCGTTGTCCAGATAGCGGCATATCTTGGAGGCATCGCGGGTCGTTATGATGCCGGCGGCACCCGCGTGGGTGTGCTTCGCCCATGCATCCGTCGCGGCGCGGAATGCCACCAGGAAACGGAACCAGTCGGGATAGTCGATCATGATCTCCTCTTCCATCCGGTTGTCGTAGCCGATGTAGATCGGCGTGAAACGCTGCTGTACCGACTCCTCGATCTTCTCGCGGGAGTTGTAATTCTCGTTCGCCCCGTTGCCGGTGGTGTTGCCCGCAGCAACGATGCGGAAATTCGGATGGCGGGGCACATTTTCCCCGTTGGGGAAACTGTAGCTCGCATCCTCCGTGTTCGTCAGGAAGGAATTCAGCTTCACGGTTGCGCGGCTGTTTCCGTTGTCCAGCTCGTCGCAAAAGGCAATCTTGCCGTACTTGTAGCAGCGGTAGAAATTCGGTCTGCTGTAGCCGCCGTTGGCGGTCTGGAATCCTAAGATATCATACTCCTCGTTGATATATCCGATGTCGACGTAGTCAAGGGAAAGGATCGACGCGATCTGCCGGATCATATAGGTCTTTCCGCAGCCGGAAGGACCGATCAGGTAGGGGTTGGAATTTTCCATGACCGCCGTCAGCACATCGTCGAACATCTTGTGGAACAATACGCCCTGCGAGGCCATGGCCTCCTTGGCCTTCATGGCGGTTTCGTACCGCTCCCGGAACGGGATCGCCGTGTCAAGCAAAGGACTTACGGGCGGAATTTCCCGCTCCTCGGGGATCTCCGGAAAGCTTCCGACCTCCTGGGGTCCGGCAAAGAACTGCCCGGCGGCGCTCTCCGCCCCGGAGAAGAACGCAGGACCTGCCGGCGCCGGCGCATTTGCCGCCTGCATCGTGACAGTGCGGCAGGATGTCTCCGCGATAGCCGCCTCGCCCGCCCCGTTTCCGAGAGGCGCGGTGTTGACCGGAGTGTCGTTCAGGATCATCAGCCGGTCGATCTTGCGGCTCAGCTCGCGGCTTTCCTCCGCATTGGAAAATACTTCCCGAATCCGGGTGTTGTCCCGCAGATACTCATCGGTCTTGGCAATCACCGCAGCGGACTCCCGGTTCGCCCAGAGGATCTCCTCCCGAAGCTTCGCGGCGATGCCGTCAGCTTCCTTGCGAAGCTCCGTTAAGCGTTCCCGGCTCTCCGAGACAACGCTGTTCACCAGATCATCCCGCTCCGCAAAAACCGTCGCGGTCTGGCTTTCCATGAAGTCGGCATGCTCCTTCCGCATGGTGTCCGTCAAGGAATTGACGCGGGAGGTAACCCTTGCGACCTCCCCGTCGGTAAATGTCTTGATCGTCTTGAGGGTCGACTCCGACAGAAGCGCTGCCGCCCGCATACGCTCCTCTGAAAGATTCAGCGTATCAGTCAATCGCTCCGTTGCAAGCTCCACGGCGTCCAGCTTCTGCTCCGCCGTGGCGATGCGCTCCTCGCTCACGGAATAGATCCCGAGAAGGCGGCGGAAGTCGGTATAGATTTCCTCCGCAACCGTCTTGGGGTCCTCCTCCTGCATGATGCGCGAGATGTAAGCGGCAAGCGTTGTCGTGAACATCTCCTCGTCGGAGCAGTACCCGCGGATCTTCGTCGCAAACTCGACGATATCCTTCTTCTCCTTCTCGATCCTCCGCGTCGTGGGCATCAGTCGCACCAGGCGAAGGTAATTTGCCGGCTCAAAGAAGAGGTCGTAAAGCTCCGGAAGGAAGAACCGTCTGGCAACGACGCCGTCCCGGTCGAACATCTCGAGGAAATAATCGCTGAGCCGCTCAAACCCGGGCGTCTTCTCGTCCATGAAAAACATGCGCTGGTAAATTCTCTCCCCGTACCGGAAGGTATCCTTGCCGGTATCCCTGGAGAAATTGGGGTTCTGGATCATAACCTCGATCACGTCAAGAAACAGTGAATAAGGCCGGATCACCCGGTATTGTTCGTCGCTCTGATAAAGCGAAAGCACCTCCGAAAGCTGTCTGCACTGCGGATTGTTCCGCGCCTTGCACTCCCGCTGCAGCCGCTCCGCTCTCTTGGCGTCATCCTCTGTCCGGTTCCAAGTAAAAATGCCCATCGTTCTCTCCCTTGTCTCGGTCTTATTCGCTCAGAAAATATCTTCCGGCAAGCCCGGTCTTATAGATGCCGGAAGCCCCCGCGATCTCCGGTTCAAAATAGGTCTGTATCCGCCCGTCGTCAAGCACCGCGCGCTTCATGCGGACGGAATTTTTCCGAAGGATCACCTGCGTGCTGCGGTTCTCGACCCGCGTCCATGCCCGTATCTCGGCATATTCCGCCTCCGGGAAAAGAAGCGCCGCACAGTAATCGATCTTGTCGATGTCCCGGTATTGTTTCGCCTCCCGGGAGACGACATAAACGATGCCCATAGGAAGCCGGTACGCCGCAGCAAACGGCACTCCCGCGGGCAGAAGGCCCCGAAGCTTTTCCGGAACCGCCTTTAAAACCGGTTCCGCCGGGATCTTCTCCCGGTTGTAATACACCTGCTTACCGTCCCGGCTCGCCTCGTACAGCATCACCGCGCCGTCCTCCGAAAGCCGGCAGGAAAACCGTCCGGTCAGATTTCCCCGATGGGTGGCAAATGCCGCCTCCATCCCGCTGTTGTCCCAGCTCACATCGATCTGCAGCGAATCCGCGCGCCCGGGCTCCGGCCACTCCCCGACACGGATGCGGTACTCCCGGTCCCGGACCATGGCAACCTCCACGGGAAGCAGCGTGTCCGTCCCCCGGGAGTGCAGCGTTACGGCTCCTCTTCCGCGCCAGCCGCAGGTTTGCGAAACCACCGTCGCCTCCCGCTCTAATATCCCGCAGGCGGCTCTAAGCACAAACGTGACAACCGGAAGAAACATGCGGCTGTCCCTGGAATGGAACGGCAGGGCCGGCATGGCAGCGCTCTTTTTCGCGAGAAACTCCCTCTGAAAATGCGCCTCCTCAGAATACCTTCCGCTCTCAAACAGCGCCCGGGTCTTCTCGTTCATCATCACGGAGAGCGGATCCTCCATCTCCCCGTAGAGTGCAAACAGCCGCTCTATCAGCACTTCATAGTACGGATCGAGCTCACTCAGCGTAATCTGCTCGTTGTCTCCGTACAGCACCGTGACCGCCGTGCAGCCGTCGCGGTCCGCGTCCGTACCGCGGGAATCCGCCTCACCCCGGCGAACCGCCTCCGTAAACTCGTAGACCGCCACCATCCGGAGATTGTTTATTTTCCGAATGGCAATCTCTTGTTCCGTCATTCTCCGAAACATACTTCTCCCTCGGTTTTTTGCTTTCCAATACAGCATACTGCAGAGGCCGTGAAAAACAGCCTCTGCAGTGAATTAACGTGATCAGTTGTTGCGGGCGGATTACTCGTCGTCCTCCACCTTCTCGGCCTCGTCGATAACCTTCGCCTGAACATCCGAAGGAGCGGGCTCGTAACGTGCGAACTCGTAGGAGTAGTCGCCGATACCGCCGGTCATGGAACGAAGATCCGTGGAGTAGCCGTAGAGCTCGGACATCGGGATGTCCGCGATGATCTCCTGCTTGCCGCCGGCGATGGGGTTCATACCCAGAACGCGGCCGCGGCGCTTGCTCAGGTCACCCATGATATCACCGGTGAAC
>CACZRV010000095.1 GCA_902783725.1 uncultured Lachnospiraceae bacterium
GATTTGAACCGCCGACCTCCGCCTTACCAAGGCGACGCTCTACCAGCTGAGCCAAGGCAGCATCACACAACGGCTAATATACCACAACCAAAACCGATTTGCAAGCACTATTTTCAGTTTTTCTCGAATCCCCGAAAACCTGCCTTTTCTAGGTCTCGTCCGCCCTCCGGATCGAGGTCACGAAAAGCTCGGTATCGCTTGCGGAAAATGCAACCTCGCAGTCGTCATACCGCATTCCGTACTGCCTTGCGGAATCGTTCCGGTACGCCGGTCGGGGGTCCGAGGACAGCACCACCACAAGGTTCGTAAGCCATGTCTCGTCCTTGCCGAGGGTCGCTGCGTCCTCCCTGACACGGTCCGCCAAAACGACGGAAATCCTGTCATTTGCATGTTCGTCGGCAAATCCGCCCACGGCGTCGGTGACACAATCCGCGTACGGAACGTACGGTTTGATGTCGTAGATCGGCGTTCCGTCCATCAGATCGGCGCCGGTGACAACCAGGACCGGTCCCTCGGATGTCTGCTCCGTGCGAAGGAGCTTTACAACCGTCATCCCGAGGGGATTCGGCCGGTACGGCGAGCGGGACGCCCAGACCCCTACCCGCGTGTTGCCGCCCAATTTCGGCGGGCGGACCATAGGTCTGAACTCCGTGTCCCTGGGAATCCGGTCAAACTCCCACAACAGCCACAGATGCGAAAAGCCCGCAATCCCGCGCAGCGCATCCGGATTGCGGTACTTCTTCTCAAAGACGATCCGGCTCGTCATCTCCGAGGCGATACCGCTCTGTCTCGGAACGCCGAACCGGTCCGTAAAGTCGTTTCGTATCACGGCAATCTTTACGATTTCCATACTTCTTCTCTTCCCTCTCTACTTCTGCAGGCCCCGCTGGCGCACGATCTCATAGGCGAGGATGCCCGTGGCAACGGATGCATTTAACGAATCCACGTCGCCCTTCATCGGAATGCACGCGGTCATGTCGCAGGCTTCGCGCACAAGCCGGCTGACGCCGTTGCCCTCGTTGCCGATGACAAGGCCGATGGGGCCGGTCATGTTCACGCGGTACATCACATCGCCGTCCATGTCGGCGCACACGAACCAGATGCCCTTCTTCTTGAGGTCCTCCATGGTCCGCACCAGGTTGGTTACCTTCGCCACCGGCGTGTAGTTAATGGCTCCTGCGCTGGTTTTCGCCACAACGGCCGTAAGACCGACGGCGCGACGCTTCGGAATGATGATGCCGTGCGCGCCCGCCTGGTTCGCGGTCCGGATGATGGCCCCCAGATTGTGCGGGTCCTCGATCCCGTCCAGCAGAATGAGGAACGGCGCCTCACCCTTTGCCTCCGCAGCGGCAAGGATGTCGTCCACCTCCGCATACTCGTAGGCTGCCGCATTTGCGATCACGCCCTGGTGACGGCCGGTGGTGCTGATCTGGTCCAGGCGCTCCTTCTCGACGAAATTGATGATGGTATCACCCTTCTTCGCCTCCCGCACGATGGACTGGATCGGCCCGTCCTGACAGCCCTTCAGCACGTACAGCTTGTCGATGGTCTTGCCGGCGCGAAAGGCCTCTAAAACCGCATTGCGCCCCTCGATGGTAAATTCTTCGTATCGCATAAAACCTCCCAAAGATGACTGTTTGTCGTCTCCGTCCGTCATTGCTCCGCCTGTCATTGCTCCCTCTGTCACTGCTCAGTCTCGTCGAACCTGCGGATTGCGTCCGCAAGAAGCGAAAGCATCCGCTCTTCCTGCCCCGTTAAATACCAGTATCCGCACAAAGCCTCAAAGCCTGTGGCCAGGCGGTAGTCCGAGACCGACGCATGCTTCGCCACCGAGTGGGATTTGGCGTTGCGGCCGCGGCGCACAACCGACTGCTCGGCCTCCGTCAACTGCTCCGACATGATCGTCAGAAGCTGCCGCTGCGCAGCGGCGTTGACATAGCGGCAGGTGTGCTTGTGAAGCGTGTTCACGGTGTGCTCCGCCCTGCCGACCACGATGGTCCGGATAATGATTTCATATACGCAGTCACCCACGTACGCAAGCGTAAGCGGCGAAAGCTTCGAAGCATCACAATCGGCGATCCCTGCTTTCGCAAGAATCGCCGATGCTGCATTTATTTCTGTTCGATCAACTCCCATACGACGCCCTCTCTGGTGTCCTTAATCTGCACACCGCGCGCAAGAAGCTCCGCACGGATCGCATCCGCCGTCGCAAAATCCTTCGCCTTCTTCGCCTCGGCGCGCTTGCCGATCATCTCCGCAACCCACGTCGCCAGCTCACTGTCGGTGCTCTCCTCCTTCTGCGGAAGGGGCTCCGTCAGGTCGAGTCCTAAAACCTCGTCAAAGCTCTTTGCAAGAGCCTTCTTCGTCGCATCGTTCGTATCGGCCTTGAGTACATCGTACAACACCGTGATGGCGGAAGCCGTGTTGATGTCGTTGGCCAGCGCATCCTCAAACTGCGTGCGGAACTGCGCGAACACCGCCTCGTCCACAGCGCCCTCCGAAGAGAGGGAGGATACGCGTCTGCGAAGCTTCTCGTACGCTGCCTTCACCTGATCCATGACATCGTAGGAGAACTCCAGCGGTTTGCGGTAGTGGGACTGCAGGCAGAACATGCGGTACACCAAAGGATCGTAGCCCTTTTCCTCGATCACGGAAACCGTGAGGATACCGCCCTTGCTCTTGCTCATCTTGCCGTTCTTATCGTTGAGGTGGTTCACATGGAACCAGTAATTGCACCATTTGTGGCCGATATACGACTCCGACTGCGCGATCTCATTGGTATGGTGCGGAAAAATGTTGTCCACGCCGCCGCAGTGGATGTCCATGTACTCGCCGAGATGCTTCATGCTGATGCAGGAGCACTCGATGTGCCAGCCGGGATAACCGACGCCCCACGGGCTGTCCCACTTGAGGGCC
>CACZRV010000096.1 GCA_902783725.1 uncultured Lachnospiraceae bacterium
GAATCGTCCTCGTCGTACAGCTCCGCCGCGCCGGCCTCGTCGCTCTCGTCGTCACGCTCCGCAGCAGCCTGGGACAGGCCGGGGAAGCGTGTCGCGTCCTTGTCGGACAGCGTCAGCAGAAAATGATCGGTTCCCAACGGAATGGCACCGATGGTCAGATGATTGCCCTTCGGATTGAAGCCGAAGCGCTCGTGCGCGTAGCGCAGCAACAGCGCCAGAAGCTCTCTCGATTTCGCCGAGGAGACGATCAGGTCGCTGAATTCCAAATTGTGGACGGCGATGTCCTGCTTGTCAAAGTAGAAACGAATTTCACCGTCATCGGTCTGATATGCTTTCACGGCAGTCGCACCGCCCTTTCCCGCTTGCGCGTATTCACACATTTCTGCGTGTAGATAGAGTATAAGAGGAATGTGCACAAAAGTCAATGTGTCAATTTGTGAAAAATGTATATCGACAAATGCTTTTTCCTGATTTTTCAGGGCTTTGACGTAAATTCGGACGGGCATTTTTCGTGGGCTGTGCCGATGGTTTTCGGGCTTGGTTTCCGCTATACTGGGAGTGTCGAAAGTCCGCACGGCACGCTCGGTCGGGGACCCGGGGGGCGGCCCGGGTATCCGGGGAAGGAATGTGACATATCACGGTGTAGCATCCTGTTCGAAACGGAAAAACAGAACAAAAGCACCTTGCGGCGGGACGGGCGGACGACGGGAAGCAGAAAGAAACACCCCGCGCACAAAATAATGAGGGACGCTCTTCACACAGGATTCACAATGCGGGGTTTTCTTTCCGCGGATTTTGTGGTACAATAATCGTCGAGATTTTATTTCCTGGGAGGTTTCCATGAAAAAAAGGAACTTTTGGGTGATAATGCTGGCGATTATGTTGGCATGTCTGGTTGCCGGTTGTGGGGATAAGCCGGAACCTGAGAACCCTGTTACGGAGGAACCGAAGGGTCCGTCCACAGAGAAGGCGAACCTGGAGGAGTTTTATTCTCTCGGAACGAACGAAGCCCTCGTTATGGTCAATGCGATCCAGAGCGAAGAGAACGGCTTGGTTCGCAACGGAAAGCTTTATGTGCCGGTGACGATCCTGCAGTCGATGGACAGCCGGTTTTATTGGAATGCGACGGAGCAGCAGATGTTCTTTACGAACGCGGAGAAGCGCTACGGCTTCAAGCCCGGACAGAATTCGCATACGGAGGGTTCCTCGTCCGTGAGCGATTCCGTTCCCATGCTGATCAGTGAGGGCGGCGCACAGTACTTCTGCACGGATATGGTGCGCAAGTTCGGTCGCATCAAGGTCACGGAGGCGAGCAATCCGGACCGTATTCTGCTGATTGAGTCCGGCCGCGAGATACTGCAGGCGTCGGTGAAGAATCCGGAGGGTGCGGTGATGCGCACCGGCCGCGATGAGACGTTCCCGATCGTTGCAGAGCTTCCGAAGGGCACGCCGATCCTCCTTGCGGAGGAGTTGTCCGGCAATGTCTGGACGAAGGTCGTGACGCAGGACGGAACTATCGGTTATGTGAGCAACCTCGACACGACGACCTACGATGAAGTGATCATCAACGGCGATGTTGCCGAGCCGGTGTATGAGCATCAGTATCTCGGCAAGAAGGTCTGCATGGCATGGCATGGCGTTTACTCCGTTCTCGGCGGCAACGATCTGAAGAGCGCCGTCAAGGACGCATCGTGCCTGAATGTTATCTGTCCGACGTGGTATCGCGTATCCTCGGTGGAGGGTGCGATCGCTTCGTATGCCAGCGCTGATTACGTGAAGGCTGCGCACAATGCGAACCTGAAGGTATGGGCTCTGGTTGACGACTTTGCGGAGGGCGTTCCGGGCATCGAGGTTTTGTCCAGCACGGCGCACCGCGATACGTTGATCACCAACCTTGTGAACGCGGTTACGGAAGTGGGTGCGGACGGTATCAACATCGACTTCGAGTACATTACGAAGGATTCGGCGCCGCATTTCCTGCAGTTCCTGCGCGAGCTGTACGTTGCTTGCAAGGGCAAGGGGTTGACGCTCTCTACGGATAACTATTATCCGAACCGTTTGAATGAGTACTACCGCCTTGACTGGCAGGCGGAATTTATCGACTATATCGTGTTCATGGGCTACGACGAGTATCATGCAAAGTCGACCACCGCAGGTCCTGTGGCATCCATCTCGTTTGTCAAGGGCGGTGTCGATGCGATGCTCAAGAAGGTTCCCGCTTCGCAGATCATCTTAGGCGTTCCTTTCTTCTCCAGAAAATGGCTGACGAAGACCGACGAAGAGGGCAAGCAGACGGTTTCCAGCGAAGCCCTCGGCATGGATGCGATGCGCAACTATGTCAAGACTGCGGGCGGCAAATTCTCCGTCGATGACAAGACCGGCCTCAACTACGTCGCAATGCGTACGGCGGACGGTCTGGTTCAGATTTGGCTCGAGGATGCAGACGCCATCAAGCTCAAGCTGAACGTCATGAAGGACAATCAGCTGGCCGGATGCTCGGCATGGAGACTGGGTTACGAGTCGAAGGACACCTGGACTGTGATTAAGAGCTTCTTCAGCGAATAATCATCGGCCGCGGCGAAGTGAAATAAACAGGCATATCGGCGGATGATCGGTATGCCTGTTTTTTGGTAAGTGCGGAAAGCGAGGATATCATGACGATCAAACTGTATGATGAGGACGCGTATGCGGTTGGATTTGACGCGACGGTGACAGCGGTGGAGCCCTGTGAGGGCTGCGGCGGTGAGGCCGGTAGCTGCGCGGAAGCTGTTGCAGAGGCCTCTGCGGCGGTCTGGGTGACGTTGGACCGAACCCTGTTCTTTCCCGAGGAGGGCGGACAATCGCCCGACCGCGGTGAGCTGGACGGCCTTGCCGTTGTCGACGTGCAGATTGCGGACGGCGTGATCCGGCACAAGGTGGCTGCCGGTGCGGATGCATTTTCCGAAGGGAGGAAGGTGCACGGCCGTATCGACTGGGAGTATCGCTTCCGAAACATGCAGATGCACACGGGGGAGCACATCTTCTCGGGCCTGGTGAACCGCCGCTTCGGGTACCATAACGTCGGTTTCCATTTAAGCGAGCGGACGGCTACCATGGATTACGACGGGAAGATTACCGACAAGGAGCTGGCGGAGCTGGAGCTTGCGGCGAACCGTGCAATCCTGGAAAACCGCACCGTGCGCGCGTGGTATCCGGGCGCGGAGGAGCTTGCAGCGAGCTCGTACCGGAGCAAGAAGGAGATTGACGGGGCGGTGCGCCTCGTGGAGATTGAGGGCGTCGACCTGTGCGCGTGCTGTGCGCCGCACGTGCGCACCACCGGTGAGGTCGGCTGCTTTAAGCTGATCGGACATGAGAATTACAAGGGCGGCGTGCGCGTGTCGTACCGCTGCGGTCTGCGGGCGATGGAGGACTATGAGGAGCGGCTGGCGCTTTTGACGGAGCTGTCGCACCTTTTGTCCGCGAAGACGGAGGACCTTGCGGCAGCGGTCGCTAAGCTGCAGACGGAGCGCCGCGATCTGGCGTATGCAAATGTCGCCAAGGACCGCGCAATCGCCCTCACGGAGATCGCCTCTGCGGCGGCTGCGGACGGCCGCACAAAAACCGCGGACGGCCGCATTGACGGGGCGGGCGTGTTGTTTCTTGCTCAGGCGGACCCGGCGCTTTTGCGGTTCGCGACGGATGAGATGAAGAAGCGCTACGCAGGCGTCGTGTGCGTGATGCTGCCGGTGGGCGCCGGCACGGGCGCGAGCGCGGAAAATGCTGCCGGCGACGCAGCGGGAGTACCGTCGGCGTCGGAGAAAACCACTGTGTGGCGGTATGTGATCGAGCAGGACGGCGGCGACGTGAGCTTGTGGCAGCAGACACTTCGGGAGCGCTTCGGCGCCAAGGGCGGCGGCCCGAAGAATTCGGTGCAGGGAAGCCTGACCGCCGCAAGAGCTGCGTTGGCGCTTGCACTGGCGAAACTGGCAAACTGAGACCGGAAGTTATGATTCAGGGGGATAGAAAGATGTGGACGTGGATTCGGATGGCACTCTACCTGGTGCTGGGAATTGTCAGCATTTGGTACGGCTTTTTTGTCCGGGCGGTGGGCTCCGGCAATAAGTTTTACCGGGTGTGGTTTCTGGTCGGATGCATTTTCCTCTTGCTGATCCCGGCGGCGTACTTCCACCTGTGGAAGAGCGTGCCCCGGGCAGTGCGGGTGATCGTTATAGTTCTGCTGAGTATCGGGCTGCTTGTGTATATATTGCTTCTGGCGAGGATCGCGACGAAGTTCGATGCGGAGAGCGGCGAGGCGGAGTATCTGATCGTCCTGGGGGCGCAGATCCACGAGAGCGGGCCGAGCCTTGTGCTTTTGTACCGGCTGGAAACTGCAGTCACGTACTTAAATGAGCATCCGGGCGTCACGTGCATTGTCTCCGGCGGCCAAGGGGACAACGAGCCGGTCACGGAGGCGGAGGGCATGCGCGACTACCTTGTTGCCCACGGGATCGACGAGTCCCGCATCGTGCTTGAGGACCGTTCCGCCGACACTTCGGAAAATCTCAAAAACTGCCTGGCGCTTCTGCCGTCGGCGGATGTGAAGGTCGGCATCGTGACGAACAACTTTCATATGTATCGCGCATTGGGGATTGCCGAGGCCTGCGGCTACAAAAACGTGTGCGGCGTGCCCGCGCCGTCAAAGAAGGCGTATCTCCTGCACAACATCACCAGAGAGTGTGTCGGCGTCTTAAAAGACCTGCTCTTCGGAAACATGAGATTATACTGAAACAGGAAAATTATACGGATGACGACCGGGAAATCGCGCCCTTCGTCATCGCACAAAAAAGGCTGTCGTATTCAGGAGGACGCTTGACCTCGGAATACGGCAGCCTGTAATTCTGCTATGTGATTGTCAGTATCGGATCAGGAGCTATTCTGATTCTTTTGCAGCCTCTTCATTGCCGTCAGTCAACATGCCGGAGGTATCGGTACCGTCTTTCTTAGCACAGAAGGAGCAGATGCGGGTGCGGCCGTTCTCAATGGCATCCGTAACCGTTCCCTTGTAAAGCGTATCACTGTTGTTCAGGGAACCGCAGTCCTCATGAGTGTGGTAAACCTTGCCGTACTGTGTCCAGTAAACATCACCCTTAACAGCATCCTCAGCGGCCTTCTTCTCTTCCTCACTGATGGGGTTCCAGTCGTAAGCGCAAACGCCGCCGATTAGGAGGGCAACGCAAGCAACAACAACTGCGATGATGCGGGTCTTCTTGTCGATCTTCTTGTTCTTGCTGTCAACAGCGAGAAGGATGATGATCAACGGAACGAGTGCGATAACGCACATGATCAAACCAAGATTGTTCCAAAGCCAGAATTTAACTTTGTTTGCCTTCGAAGCAGGATCGATCTTGTTCGATTTCTTCCAAAGCTGCGCACCGATGATGACGCAGACAACATCGATAACGATCAAGCCGATAAGCCATGCAAGCGTCGGGATGAAGGTGATGTTGATCTTGCCGAAGTAGGTGAGAATTGCAAGGAATTCGCACGCGATTGCGGCCAGCCAGAGCAGAATTGCGCCGATACGATAACCGGTAGCACTGCCGGAGGGAGCAACTTCAACCACGGTCTTGCCGTCTTCCGTAACTTTCTTACGGGCGGCGGTAGCAGTCTTCTTAGCGGGCTCTGCAGCCTCGGAAGCGACTTCAACGACTTTACGTTCTTTCTTTTCAGCCATGTCCTATTCTCCTTATATACTTGTTTTTGGTGCAGGGCACAATACTACTACAACATATGGTGCCTTCACCAGATAACTCGATTATAGCAAAAAGGCAAATCCAATGCAATAAGATAAAGTGAATTTGTTGACTTTTATGCATAAAAATAGTAGTATAATTCTGACGGTGCGGTGAATTTTGCGCCGCAATTACTGTGCGAGAAGGAGAGTGAAAAAATGGATTTGAAGGATATTACCAAATCGCTGCTTACAACAGCCAATGTGAAGGCGATCAGCGGCCAGTCCGGTGCAACCCAGACTCAGGTTAAGAGCGTCCTTACCAGCGCGCTTCCCGCCCTTTTGAGCGGCAAGAAGACGAGCGCTTCGGAGATTTCCAAGGAGACCGGCGTAAGCAAGGCGAAGACCAACGGAATCCTTTCCGCGGCAGCGCCTCTTCTGGGTGGCCTGCTCGGAGGCGGCAAGGAAGAAGAGAAGCCGTCCGGTACGGCAGCGCTCCTCGGAGGGTTGCTCGGCAGCGTGAATATCGGAAGCCTCGCATCC
>CACZRV010000097.1 GCA_902783725.1 uncultured Lachnospiraceae bacterium
GTAACATCCAGAAGAAGGATGTCGCCCGCACCGGCGTCGCCTGCCAGCTTGCCGCCCTGGATGGATGCACCGAGTGCAACACACTCATCCGGGTTTAAGGACTTGCTCGGCTCATGACCGGTCAGCATACGAACCTTGTCCTGTACCGCAGGGATACGGGTCGAACCGCCGACAAGCAATACCTTGCCGAGATCGGAAGCCGTGATGCCGGCATCGCGAAGCGCGTTCTGTACCGGGCCTGCCGTACGCTCTACAAGATCGTGGGTCAGCTCGTCGAACTTCGCTCTCGTGAGGTTCATGTCGAAGTGCTTCGGACCCTCTGCCGTTGCGGTGATGAACGGAAGGTTGATGTTCGTCGTGGTTGCCGAGGACAGCTCCTTCTTTGCCTTCTCGGCTGCTTCCTTCAATCTCTGAAGGCTCATCTTATCAAGCGAGAGGTCAACGCCCTCCTGCTTCTTGAACTCGTCGATCATGTAGCGGGTGATGCGCTCGTCGAAGTCATCGCCGCCGAGACGGTTGTCGCCGGACGTCGCAAGCACTTCGATGACACCCTCGCCGATCTCGATGATGGAGACATCGAAGGTACCGCCGCCGAGGTCGTAAACCATGATCTTCTGTTCCTTCTCATTGTCAAGACCGTACGCAAGCGCTGCTGCGGTAGGCTCATTGATGATACGCTTTACATCGAGGCCCGCGATCTTGCCTGCGTCCTTGGTGGCCTGACGCTGTGCGTCGTTGAAGTAAGCCGGAACCGTGATGACGGCCTCGGTCACCTTCTCGCCCAAGTAAGCCTCCGCGTCCGCCTTCAGCTTCTGAAGGATCATTGCGGAAATCTCCTGCGGCGTGTACTTCTTGTCATCGATGGAAACACGGAAATCCGTTCCCATGTGTCTCTTGATGGACGAGATCGTCTTGTCCGAGTTCGTAACAGCCTGACGCTTTGCAGGCTCGCCGACGATACGCTCGCCGGTCTTGGTAAATGCAACAACGGACGGGGTCGTTCTGGATCCTTCCGTGTTGGCGATAACGGTGGGCTGACCACCTTCCATGACAGCCACACAACTGTTGGTAGTACCCAAATCAATACCGATAATCTTGCTCATATTCTTGCCTCTTTCTGCGTTGCTGTATAGCTTGCACGCGGCGGGCAACGCATCCCCGTGTGCAGAAAAGTCCGTCGCCGGACCATTTTCCTCAGTTTGCTACCTTGACCATACTGTGCCGAAGCACCGTGTCATGGTACTTGTACCCCTTCTGGAACTCCTCGACGACGATGTTCTCGCCAACCGATTCGTCCTCCACATGCATCACTGCATTGTGCAGTTCGGGGTCAAAGGTTGCTCCCACTGCTTCGATGGGTGTCACACCGGCCTCCGTCAGCACCGTCATCAACTGCTTGTACGTCTTGTCGATGCCGCTTGCAAACGGCTGCTCCTTCTCCTCATCGGAGAGTGTCGCAAGTCCTCTCTCAAAATTGTCGATCACCGGAAGTACCTTTTCGAATGCGCTCTTTGCTCCGATTTCGAACATCTGCGCCTTCTCCTTGTCGGTCCGGTTGCGGTAGTTGATGAATTCGGCCTGCTGGCGAAGCACCTTGTCCTGCAGCTCCGCGATCTTCTCATCCCGCGGGTCCCTCTTCACCTGCTCCTTGCCGTTCTCTCCGGCTTCCGCCGCCTCCTCCGCCGTGTCCGCTTCGGTTTCTGCATCTGCATTTTCCGCAGCCGCATCGGTTTGTGCAGGCGTCTCAGTCACGGTTTCCTCCGCATTTTCCGCGGCTTCCGCCGTTTCTGCGGGATCCTTCGCCGTCGCGCCGGATTTTTCGAAGAGATCTACCGACTCATCCTCCGGCGGCACGCCCTTTTTCTTTTCCTTTGCCATTACAACCTCCTATCACAGTCTCACTTGCCCTTCTGGAATATCTGGTCAAGCTCCGACATGAGATTCTTTAGTGTTCCGACGACCTTCTGATAATCCATACGACGCGGTCCGATGATACCGATCTTGCCGTACACGCCCTCCTCGATGTGGTACGTCGCCGTCACGACCGAACAATCCTTGGTCGCCTCCAGCGGGGATTCGTCGCCTATATATACCTGAATTCCTCTCTCGGAATCGCCTTCCTGATACATCAGCTCGGTCAGCTGCTTCTTCTCCTCGAGAGCCGTCAACAGATTGCTCGCCTTCTGCGAATCGTTGAGCTCAGGGTATTTGAAAATGTTGGTGGAACCGCTGGTATACGCCTCGACCTCCTCGCCCTCCAGGCTGGTCGCGATCACGTCGATGATGTCGCTGATCAGCGATGCATAGGCGCCGGACTCGGTGCGAAGCTTCTGCATGACGCTCGCGTTGATCTCCTCGATGTCAAGCCCCTGCAAAAACGTGTTCAGCATGAGATTCAGCTTAAGGAGCGTCTCATTCGTAAGCACTTCATCTACATGGATGATGTTGTTCTTAACGATGTTGCCGTCCAGGATGACAACCGCCAGAAGGCTCGCATCGTCCACCTGGGTCAACTGCAGGAACTTGATGCTTCTCTTATGATACCGCGGTGCAGTGATCATGGAAGCATAGTTCGTGTTGGCCGCAACGACTCTCGCAGCTTCCTTTAAGATGCTGTCAAGCTTCTCGGACTTCGCGTTCAGCTCAAGCTTTAAGGTGTCCATCTCCATCTGCTTGTCCTGCATCAGCATGTCGACATACAGACGATACCCCTTGTCGGAAGGGATACGACCCGCCGAGGTGTGCGGCTGCACGATGTAGCCCATCTCCTCGAGGTCGGACATCTCGTTTCGGATGGTAGCCGAGCTCAGATTCAGGTCGGTATACTTGGAAATCGTGCGGGAACCTACCGGTTCGCCGGTTTCCAGATAGTTCTGAATGATGGCTCGCAGAATGGTCATTTTTCGACTGTCCAATTCCACTGTCTTTGCTCCCGCCTTTCCAATTTATTAGCACTCAGCATGGCCGAGTGCTAACATCTACGCAAAGAATACACCGAAACCGCGCTTTTGTCAATACATTTCTGAGAACTTTTTCGGAAAATGTCGATGAAATTTACACAAACACGGGAGGACCGAAATCCTCCCGCGCGCGTTTTCTTATTCGGAAAATGCCCCGTCTAACCGATCAGATCCGCCAGTATGACGTTGCTCACAAGCATCCCCTGTACTGTCAATGTCATGCGTTCCTCTCTAACCTCCGCAAGTCCTGCCGCCGCATATCTCCGGGCCTTCGTAATCAGCGCTTCGGCCTGCGCATCGCCGTAATTCCTGCGAAACTCCGCCAGATCGATCCCCTCGTTCATGCGAAGCCCTAACATCACGGTCTCCTCCCGGCGGTCCGCCTCTGTAAGCACCTCTTCGTCCGCAAGGCTCAGCCGCTCAAGATACTCTTTCATATCCCTCGTCACAGAGAACCGCCGGTCGCCGATCAGGCTCGCCGCGCCGATGCCGACGCCAAGATACTCCGCTCTCCGCCAGTAGCCCTCATTGTGTCTGCAGGCAAAGCCCTCCTTCGCAAAATTCGAGATCTCGTATTGCACATACCCTGCCTCCGCAAGCAAAGACACCGCAGTTTCGTAGGTGCGGCTCGCCTCCTCCTCGGAAGGCAGCAATTCCTGATGCTCTGCGTACGCCTCGTAAAATGCTGTCCCCGGCTCCACGATCAGGCTGTACGCCGAGATATGTTCCGGCGCCAGTGCAACGGCGCGCTCAAGCGTCCTCGCAAAGTCCTCACAGGTCTGCCCCGGAAGGTTCATCATCAGATCGATGTTTATGTTATCAAAGCCTGCCTCCCGCGCCATCGCAACGGAGGAAACAACATCGCTCCAGACGTGGATCCGGCCGAGAAGCGCAAGCTCAGCATCGTCCGCGGACTGCGCTCCGAAGCTTATGCGATTGATTCCGGCTTTGCGGTACTCCGCAAGCTTCTCAGGCGTCACCGTTCCGGGGTTGCACTCGATGGTGATCTCTGCATTTTCCGCGAGAATATAGTCGCGGTGTATGCTCGCAAACAGCTTTGTATAAAAGCCGGCAGGCATCAACGAAGGCGTGCCGCCGCCGATGAACACTGTCTCCACCAAAGGCTTCCGTCTGCACTCCGCAGCATAAGTCGCGAGGTCGCGAAGAAGCGCCTCCCCGTAGGCGTCCCGCAGGTTCATGCAGTCCGCAAAGGACAGGAAGTCGCAATAGGCGCACTTGCGCGCGCAGAAAGGAATGTGGATGTACAGTTCCATGTTCACTCCGATACAAAGAAACGCTGACCTGACATCAGCGTTTCCGAAAGATTATTCTTCATCAAGCTTCAAGACGCTCATGAACGCCGCCTGCGGAATCTCTACGTTTCCGACCTGGCGCATGCGCTTCTTACCTTCCTTTTGCTTCTCGAGAAGCTTCTTCTTACGCGTGATATCACCGCCGTAGCATTTGGCGAGGACATCCTTGCGCATCGCGCGTACCGTCTCGCGGGCGATGATTTTGCTGCCCACCGCCGCCTGAATCGGAATCTCGAAGAGCTGTCTCGGGATCTCCTCCTTCAACTTCTCGCACATGCGGCGCCCGCGCTCGTAGGAGGTGGCCTCATGGACGATGAAGGAAAGCGCATCGACCTCTTCGTGGTTTACCAGAATATCGAGCTTCACAAGTTTCGAAGGCACATATTCCTTGAAGTCGTAATCAAAGGAGGCATAGCCCTTCGAGCGGGATTTCAAGGCGTCGAAAAAGTCGTAGATGATCTCGTTAAGAGGCAGCTCGTACTTAAGAAGCGCTCTCGTCGTCTCCAGATACTCCATGCCCAGATATACGCCGCGGCGGTCCTGGCAGAGCTTCATGATAGAGCCGACGTAATCGGTGGTCACCATGATCTCGGCGCTCACGAACGGCTCCTCCATGTGCTCGATCTCGGAAGGATCCGGAAGATTCGCAGGATTTGAGATGTCCAAAACCGTGCCGTCCGTCTTGTATACCTTGTAAATAACGCTCGGCGCCGTGGTCACGAGGTCGAGATTGTACTCGCGCTCCAGTCTCTCCTGGATGATCTCCAGGTGAAGCAGCCCTAAAAATCCGCAACGGAAGCCGAACCCCAAAGCAATGGACGTCTCCGGCTCAAACTGCAGGGATGCGTCGTTCAGCTGAAGCTTTTCCAAGGCGTCACGAAGGTCCGGATACTTGGCGCCGTCCGCGGGATACATTCCGCAGTACACCATCGGATTGACCTTCTTGTAGCCCGGAAGTGCACTCTCTGCGGGACGGTTTGCGTCCGTCACCGTGTCGCCCACACGGGTGTCCTTGACGTTTTTAAGGCTGGCGGTAATATAGCCTACCATGCCGGCGGAAAGCTCGTCGCAGGGGATGAATTTTCCGGGGCCCAGGGTTCCGATCTCCACCACGTCCGCCTCTGCGCCGGTAGCCATCATGCGGATGCGGGTCTGCTTGTTGATGGTTCCCTCTTTGATCCTGCAGAAAATGATAACGCCCTTGTAGGAGTCATACACCGAGTCGAAAATCAGCGCCTGCAGCGGTGCCTCGGGGTCTCCTCCCGGAGCGGGAATCTTCGTAGTGATCTGCTCGAGGACCTCCTCGATATTGATGCCCATCTTCGCGGAAATAAGCGGCGCATCGGACGCCTCCAGACCGATCACGTCCTCGATCTCGTGAATGACACGTTCGGGCTCTGCGCTCGGCAGGTCGATCTTGTTGATGACAGGCATGATCTCAAGGTCATGGTCAAGGGCAAGATAGACGTTCGCAAGGGTCTGTGCCTCGATGCCCTGAGCGGCATCCACCACAAGTATCGCGCCCTCGCACGCTGCAAGAGACCGGGACACCTCGTAGTTAAAGTCCACGTGGCCGGGGGTGTCGATCAGGTTGAAAATGTACTCCTTGCCGTCCTTTGCCTTGTAGACGGTGCGGATCGTCTGCGCTTTGATGGTGATTCCGCGCTCGCGCTCGAGGTCCATATTGTCAAGAACCTGCTCCTGCATCTCGCGCGACGTGAGCAATCCGGTCTTCTCGATGATCCGGTCCGCCAGGGTGGATTTGCCGTGGTCGATGTGCGCAATGATACAGAAATTGCGGATTCTGCTTTGTTCTTCCTTCGTCATGTTCGGTATCCTTTTTTATAGTTTCCGTCGATGGGAGTTTCCTGTATTTGACAAAATATGGGTATTGCCAAATCCCGACATCTATAGTATAATGCAGTCGTTGCTTTGCAGGAGTACCCAAGAGGCTGAAGGGTCTGGCTTCGAACACCAGTAGGTCGGTAACA
>CACZRV010000098.1 GCA_902783725.1 uncultured Lachnospiraceae bacterium
ACCCAAGAGGCTGAAGGGACACCCCTGGAAAGGGTGCAGGCCGTTAATAGCGGTGCGAGGGTTCAAATCCCTCCTTCTCCGTCACAAACCCGGATCGTTCGCGACTCCGGGTTTTCTTTTTGCCTTTCGGCCGGAAAATGAAAAAATGACGGAACATGTTGCATTTTTCGCGGCTTTCTGCGGGGCTTCACCGAGGAAGAGTCCGCCCGCGTGGCGTGCGCGGAAAAAGCGGTTGTGTGAAGGGGGCATTTTCCGTATAGTGTATTCATAGACACGGCTTTGTTTGGCTTCGGCCGGGAGGAAAGACCGATGAAACTGACGAGGTTTTGCAGAGGAAGGCGCGTTTTGGCTGTGACGGTCGCTTTTTTGCTTGTGCTTTGCACGCTGCCGATGCGTGCGCATGCCACGGATCTTGAGGTGTGCAGAATGTGCGGCGGTTCGGGCGATTTCCACTGCCCGAACTGCGGGAACAAGGGCGAGGTTGTGTGCGACGGCTGCCACGGTGAGCCGCGGACGAAGTGTCCCGGCGACGGCGTGCACGGATGCGTCGACGGCTATTACACCTGCCCGTCCTGCAACGGCGATACTTTCATCCGAAGGGGTGACGGCGAGATCCCTCCGGATGCGCAGCCCGGCACGTGCGGCAACTGCGGCGGCGCGGGAAAGCTTCGCTGCATCGTCTGCCATACCGAGCCCGGCTGGAATCTCTGCACGGGATGCGACGGTACCGGGATCAAAGAGTGCCCGAACGGGAATTGCCAGATCGCGAAGAAGTACGGCTGGAAATGCCCGCGCTGCAAGGGAACCGGCTACATTCTGCTCGGCAACCCGATGCCTCCGGAGTCGGACAATGACGGTGTCAAGAACGTGCCGAAGAAGGGCGATTACATCGTGACCAACAATGAAACCTGGGAAGGCTATCGTTACGGCGAGGACAGCCAGGGCGGCGGTGACGTACCGGGCGGCCAGGGAGGCCAGGAGCCCGGTGGTCAGGGAGGACAGGAGCCCGGCGGAGATAATCCAGGCGGCCAGGGCGGACAGGAACCCGGTGGCCAGGGCGGTCAGGAACCGGGTGGACAAGAGCCTGGCGGCCAGGACATTCCGCAGAAACCGGAGGGGACTCAGACAATCGAGCTTCCGGCGGTGCCGAAGGGCGAGGCCGGCGCGGTGAAGATCGAGGTCTTCTATGAGGAACTGAACGAAGAGCAGAAGACTCTTGTGGCTGCGATGCCGGCGGAAGAGCTTCAGGAGATGTTAACCACGACGAAAGAGATTGTTTCCACGGCGAAGCCGGGAACAGCCGGCGAGGGCGTGGAGGATCTCCTTGAGAAGCTTGCGAAGGCGAACGGCTTTGAGTCCTTTGATGAGGCCCGTCTGCTCCCGATCGAGTTCGAGGGACATCAGGAACTTCCGTTCCCGGTTTACGTGACGGTGCAGCTGGAGCGCGGGGCGCTGGACGGCGGCGCGGACATCTACGTATACCATATTCTCGAAAACGGCGAGATCGAGCCGCTGGAGAAACCGGAGATCTGGACGTATGACGACGGAAGCATCGAGTCCATTCGCTTCCGGACTACGGGATTTTCCTCGTTCTTCACGGCTAAGAAGCTCGGGAATATCGATGTGAGCAGGCTGGATTCCGCAGACGGCGGCGACCCGAACGGCGGATCGCAGGAGGAACCGCAGCAGGGCGGTCGGCAGGACGATCCGGAGTGGAACGAGTTACCGATCGGAGAGAACACAACGATCACGGTCGGCGCGGAACCTGCGAAAAATGAAAGCAGCAGGCAGTGGCTGTGGATTCTGATCGGCGTGGCCGGCGTCTGCGGCGCAGGCGTGGCGGCAGGATTTTTGTTCGGCCGGAAGAAATCCAAATAACATCGGATTGTGCGCAAACATATAAATACGGGAAAGCCGGATTGGTCAGGAAAAAATCACTTGACAATCCGGCATTTTTCGTTAACATGGAAATATGATGAGACGGGGCGTTAGCGCAGTTGGGAGCGCACAACACTGGCAGTGTTGGGGTCACGGGTTCAAGTCCCGTACGCTCCATACAAAAAGCACTTCGCGGTTGGGCGGAGTGCTTTTTGTGTATCTTAGGTTTGGTCTCGGTAACGTTGTCTACTGTGTCATCAGGTCGCTCAGCTTCTTATTATACAAAAAGTCGTGGACCATCTTGTCAAATTCCGTCCACAGCGGGAGCGTCTGGCAGGACGCCTTGCGGGGGCAGTTGTAGTTCGGCGTGGCGAGGCAGACCACCGGTGCGAGGGAGCCCTCCAGAAGCTGCAGCACGTCACCGATGTTGTACTCCTCGGGCTTGCGACAAAGTTTGTAGCCGCCGCCGCGTCCGCTGGCGCCGATGAGCAGTCCCGCGGTGACCATGTCTTTTACGATAATCTCAAGATATTTCTTCGAAATGCCCTGGCGGTCGGCGATGTCCTTGAGCGGAACATAGCGGCCGTTGTCATTTTCCGCAAGATCCAGTAAAACGCGGATCGCGTATCTTCCCCGTGTGGAAATCATTGTTTCTTCCTCTCTTCCCCGAATATCGGTCGTTTTACCTATTATACCGCAAGGCGAATAGGTAAATCAAGAGGGAAACGGAAAATTTTATCCTAAAAACCTATTGACATAGTGGGTAAATGTGAATATAATGAGCCCGAAAGCAGAAAAGGAGTGTTCAACATGATTTATGCAGACAATGCCGCGACCACAAAAATGAGCGAAGCGGCCATCCATACCATGGTTTCCCTGGCGCAGGAGACGTGGGGAAATCCATCCAGCCTGTACACCGCCGGCCAGCGGGCAAAGGAAGCCCTCGAGGAGGCGAGAAGCGCGGTGGCTGCGGCCATCGGCGCCGAGCCCCGGGAAATCCTGTTCACCTCGGGCGGCAGCGAGGCCGACAACCAGGCGATCCGCTCCGCAGCGGAGCTGGGCAGAAAGAAAGGAAAGACGCACATTATCTCGACGGCGTTTGAGCATCACGCGGTACTTCATACTTTAAAGAAACTGGAGAGCGAGGGCTTCACGGTCACGCTGCTGCCGGTTCACGAGAACGGCCTCATTGTTCCGGAGGAGGTTGAGGCGGCGATCACCGATGAAACCGCACTGGTGACGGTGATGTTTGCGAACAACGAGATCGGAACGATCCAGCCCATCCGTGAGATCGGAGCCATCTGCCGCGCCAGAGGCGTGTTGTTCCACACGGACGCGGTGCAGGCGGTCGGACATCTTCCGATTGATGTCATGCTCGACAACATCGATCTGCTCTCGGCATCCGCGCACAAGTTCCACGGCCCGAAGGGTGTCGGCTTTTTGTACGCCCGCAAGGGTATCCGCCTGACGAACCTTATCGAGGGCGGCGCGCAGGAGCGCGGCCGCAGAGCAGGCACGGAAAATGTACCCGGCATCGGTGCGATGGCGACGGCTTTGACGGAAGCAGTGGCGGGCATGTCGGAGAGTGCGAAGAGACTCTCGGTACTGCGCGACCGGCTGATCGCGGGCCTTTCGGAAATCCCGCACTCGGCTTTGAACGGAGATGCGACGAAGCGTCTTCCTTCCAATGTAAACTTCTGCTTCGAGGGCATTGAGGGCGAGTCCCTTCTGCTTCTGCTGGACGACCGCGGGATCGCGGCTTCGTCGGGAAGCGCCTGTACCTCGGGGTCTTTGGATCCCAGTCACGTCCTCCTGGCAATCGGTCGCGTGCACGATGTAGCGCACGGTTCGCTTCGCTTAAGTATCGGCGATGACATCACGGAAGCGGACATCGAGTACATTATTCAAAATGTAAAGGAAGTTGTCTCGTATCTGAGAGGATTTTCCCCGATCTGGCGCGATCTTGTAAACGGTAAGAAAGCATTTATTTTGTAATTCAGGAGGCATACCATGGCATTATACAGTGAAAAAGTGATGGATCATTTTCGGAACCCGCGCAACGTGGGCGTCATTGAGGACGCGGACGGTGTCGGTGAAGTCGGCAACGCAAAATGCGGAGATATCATGAAAATGTATCTTAAGATTGACAACGACATCATCACGGATGTAAAATTCGAGACGTTTGGGTGCGGAAGCGCCATTGCGTCCAGTTCAATGGCGACGGAATTGATCAAGGGAAAGCCCGTTTCGGAGGCGATGACGCTTACGAACAAGGCCGTTGCGGAAGCATTGGACGGTTTGCCGGATTACAAGATGCACTGTTCGGTTCTGGCGGAGGAGGCAATCCGTTCGGCATTGAAAGATTACGAAAGGAAGCAAAGGGGAGAGGATGTCCCCGGGGAAGAACAACATGACGAAGACAAAGACGAAAACAGGTTTTGCTGCTGCGCGGCCGATACTGCGGGAGAGTAACCGGGTTCTCTGGATTACCGTTACCGCGTTGTTTATGGCGATTAACATTGTGTTTGCAACGATGGGAATTCCGGTTCCCGGCGGCGCGATTTATCTCTGCGACGTGATTATCTGCACGGCAGCGATGCTGCTGGACCCTCTGGGGGCATTTGCCGTGGGCGGTATCGGCTCGTTCCTCGGCGATATGTTCTTTTATCCGGCGGCCATGTTCGTGACGCTGGTGGTTCACGGCCTCCAGGCGGTTGTGATTTCGCTGATGGTGCACTCGTACAGAACCGGGAAGCCGCGCTTCCTGCGCGCACTCACGGCACTTCTGCTCGGCGGCGTCATCATGGTGGTCGGCTACACGCTCGGCAAGGCGTATGTGTACGGCAACTGCACGCTCTGGTTCGCGATCGTAAGCGCGCCGTACGATATTCTGCAGACCGCGGTCGGCATCGTTCTCTCTCTGCTTTTGTGCTATCGGGCGCGGTTGTTTGAAGCTTTTCAGCGTCTGACAACGCGGGATCGGGTGTGATTTCCCTGAATCCGATGGTGTGACCGGAAAAAGAATAACATACGAAAACACCTGTATTTAAGCGGCTTTCCGAAAAATCGGAGGGCCGCATTTTTCGTGTCAGGAAAAAAGTTTTGAAAAATTTTGAAAACACCTATTGACACAGTAGGCAAATGGTGTTATGATGCACCCATCACAGATGCGAACGAAATGATTCGCATCGAAAGGAGGAGCGACATGAACGCAAGAGTGAACAATTCCGTAGTATCCATGTGGTGTTGTCGAATGCAAATCTCCCGGGCAGTCAATATGGCCGGTGCGTTCGAGTGCGCTTCTGAACGCCCTGATACAGAACGATGTTGACAAACACGTTGTAATGCCATTTGCCCGGGAGCTTCGGTTATGAAGACCCGGCTTTTTTATTGCCGGAAATCAAGAAGCGCCTGATAAAACAAAACCAAACCAATTCTCAAAAACAAATCAAAACAAATTTCAAATTCAAAGGAGATTACAACAATGAGCAACTATCGTTTTGAAACACTTCAGTTACATGTAGGTCAGGAACAGGCAGATCCCGC
>CACZRV010000099.1 GCA_902783725.1 uncultured Lachnospiraceae bacterium
GCGCAGCGTGATGTTACTTGCCTGAATCATTGGTATGTCTCCTTACTGTATTTGTTAGATCTCGAATAACATTTCGGCGTACGTAGGAACCGGCCACAGGTCGCGGTCGATCACCATCTCGAGACGGTCGATGGGCTTGCGAAGCGCCTCCATTGCGGGCACAACGCGGTCGTGGAAGAACTCCGCCATCTCGCGGCCCTCCTGCTTCGAGACAGCCTCCTCGTCGAGGTTTCGAAGCTCCGTGAGAGCATCCTGTGCCTGGCGCAGCAGCTGCGACGTCTCAAGCAACAGCTCGATCTGTACGCTGGTGTCCGCCTCGGGCACAGCCTCCGTCACCGTCTTCACGGAATCCGCAAGGCGCGTCGTGAAACGGATCACGGCAGGGATGTATTTGCAGCCCGCCATGGAGATCATGGTGCGGGCCTCGATGTTGATGGCCTTCGCGTAAATCTCGTAGTCGATCTCGGCGCGGCTGCGAAGCTCGGTCTCGGACATGACGCCCTGGTGACCGAAGGTTGCGATTGCCTTTTCCGTCACAAGCGCGGGGATGGCGTCAACCATGGAGCGAAGGTTCGGAAGCCCTCTTCTCTCCGCCTCCTCGACCCACTCTTTGGAGTAGCCGTTGCCGTTAAAGATGATGCGCTCATGCTCCGCGAGGGACGACTTGATCAGATCGTGAACCGCTGTCTCGAAATTTTCCGCCTTTTCCAAAATGTCTGCGTAGCGCTCGAGGGTCTCGGCCACGATGGTATTGAGGGTCGTGTTCGCGTCCGCGATGGACATGGACGAACCGACCGAACGGAATTCGAATTTGTTGCCGGTAAATGCGAAGGGCGACGTGCGGTTTCGATCCGTCGCGTCACGGCCGATGGAAGGCAGCGTGGAAACGCCCGTGTACAGGCGGCCCTCCTTCTTCAGGCGCTTCGCCTCGCCGGTCTCCACGAGCTGCGTGACAACGTCGTCCAGCTGCTCGCCGAGGAATACGGAAACGATTGCCGGCGGAGCCTCATTTGCCCCGAGACGATGGTCGTTGCCGGGGTTCGCCGCGGAGAGACGCAGCAGGTCCGCATGGTTGTCCACGGCCTCGAGCACTGCCGTGAGGAACAACAAAAACTGGATGTTCTCGTTCGGCGTCTTGCCCGGGTTCAAGAGGTTCTTGCCCGTGTCGGTGATCAGCGACCAGTTGTTGTGTTTGCCCGAACCGTTGACGCCGGCGAAGGGCTTCTCGTGCAGAAGGCATGCGAGGCCGTGGCGCTTCGCCACCTTCTTCATGCATTCCATGATCAGCTGGTTGTGGTCCGTGGAAACGTTGACCGTGGTGTACACCGGAGCCAGCTCGTGCTGCGCAGGCGCCGCCTCGTTGTGCTGCGTCTTCGCATAGATGCCGAGCTTCCAGAGCTCACGGTTGAGTTCCTTCATAAAGGCGCCGACGCGCTCCTTGAGGCTGCCGAAGTAATGGTCGTCCATCTCCTGCCCCTTCGGAGGCTTCGCGCCGAAGAGCGTGCGGCCCGTGAAAATGAGATCCTCACGCTTCATGTAATTCTTATGATCGATCAGGAAATACTCCTGCTCCGCACCCACCGAGCACTCCACACGCTTTACGTCCGTGTGGCCGAACAGCCGGAGCACGCGAAGAGCCTGCTTGTTGATGGCCTCCATCGAGCGAAGCAGCGGTGTCTTCATGTCGAGGGCATCGCCCGTGTAGGAGCAGAATGCCGTCGGAATACACAGCGTCACGCCCGAGGCGTCCTCGCGCAAAAAGGCCGGGGAAGTGAAATCCCACGTGGTGTAGCCGCGAGCCTCAAAGGTTGCCCGCAGACCGCCGCTGGGGAAGGAGGACGCATCCGGCTCGCCCTTGATGAGCTCCTTTCCGGAAAATTCCATCATTGCCTTGCCGCCCGGCGCCGGCGTGATGAACGAGTCGTGCTTCTCCGCGGTGATTCCCGTGAGGGGCTGGAACCAATGCGTAAAATGCGTCGCTCCGCGCTCGATTGCCCAGTCCTTCATGCATCCCGCAATCACCTGCGCAACGTCGCCCGTGAGCTGCTCCGAACGCTCCATCGCCGTCTTCCACGCCTCGAAGGTCTCCTTCGGAAGGCGCTGCCTCATCACCGTTTCATTGAACGAGTCCATTCCGAAAATGTCCGTCAATTGCTCCGCCATGTTTCCACCTCTGTTTCCCGTGATCTTACAATACAACACACCAACGCCGCCTACGGCGTCTTATCCAAATGGATATCTATCTGCCGGAACGGGATCGTAAATCCGCGCTCCTCCATCGCATATTTGATCTCTTCCATCAACCCGAAAAATACGGGCCAGTAATCTTCCTTCTTCACCCAGCACCGGAACACCATGTTCACGGAGCTGTCGCCGAACTCCTTGACATACACCTCGCGGGGACGGTCGGTCAGAATTCCCTCGCGCCCTTCCGAGATCGTCATGAGCATCTCCCGCACGCCGCGGATGTCATCCTCGTAGGCGATCGGTACGATGATGTCGACACGCCGCTCCGGCTGCGCCGAGACGTTGATCAGGTTCGTGTTGGCAAGCCCGCCGTTCGGGAGGATCACCGCACGGTTATCGGGCGTAAGCAGCGTCGTGTAGCAGATTCCGATCTCCTTCACCGTTCCCTCCATGCCGGAGGCAGAAATGAAGTCTCCGACGCGGAACGGTCTCGTGAGAAGGATCAACACGCCGCCTGCGAAGTTCGAGAGGCTTCCCTGCAGTGCCAGGCCGATGGCCAGACCGGCGGAGCCGATGATGGTGGCAACCGAAGTGATCGGAAGTCCCAAAAGCTCGAACAGCATCACAAACAGGATCGCGTACAATCCTACCTTGCACAGCGAGAGCAGAAATCTTGCGAGGCCGGGATCCATGCCCTTCTGCTCTCTCGCAAGCAGTGCCCGCTCCGTCACGGACAGAATCTTACGGATCACCTTGCGGCTGACCCACAGCAGCACCAGTGCGACCAAAACCCGTACCACAACCGCCGAGAACAGCGACATGGCTGTCGTAAAATCCCCGTTGTACAGGCATTTGATAAATTCTTTCATGCTTTACTTCTCCTTGAGGATCGGCGTACACGTAAAGATCGCGCAACCGAGCGGAGGAATCGTGATCTGGATGGAATTGTCTCGTCCGTCGACGCGCTCCTCCTTCGACTGCTTCAACCGCGCATTCACATGCCCGCTGCCGCCGTAGCAGACGGCGTCGCTGTTGAAGATCTCTTTGTATTTGCCGGCGAACGGAACGCCCACGGACTGCTTCTCGTACACCACCGGGGTGAAGTTGCAGATGACAAACAAGGATTCCGCGGGATCCTCCGTCCGGCGAACGAACGAAACGATACTGTGATCGGCATCGAGGCAGCTCATCCACTCGAAGCCGTCCGGATCCTGGTCGAGTTTGTAAAGCGCCGGATGCGAAACGTACAATGCATTCAGGTCGCGAACCATCGCGTTCATCTTCGCATTCAACGTACCGCCCTCATCGCCCTCGACCTTGTCGGTCAGGAGATGCCACTCGAGGCTCTTCTCCTCGTTCCACTCCGCGAGCTGCGCCATATCCTGGCCCATGAACAGAAGCTTCTTGCCCGGATGGCAGGTCATGTAGCCGTACGCCACGCGAAGGTTTGCGAACTTCTCCTCGTAGGTGCCGGGCATCTTGCCGAGCATCGAGCCCTTGCCGTGCACCACCTCGTCATGCGAGAGAACCAGGATGAAGTTCTCGCTGTATGCATAGATCATGCTGAAGGTGAGCGATCCGTGGCATCCGCGGCGGAACAGCGGATCCTGCCGCATATACGTCGTAAAATCGTTCATCCAGCCCATATTCCACTTGAAATCAAAGCCGAGGCCCTCGTCATCCAGGTCGCCGGTGATCTTCGGCCACGCCGTGGACTCCTCCGCGATCATCAAGGCGCCGGGTACGCGCTTCTTCGCAATGGAGTTGAGGTGCTTCAAAAGCTCGATGGCCTCGAGGTTCTCGTTGCCGCCGTACATATTGGCAACCCACTCGCCGTCATTTTTCCCGTAGTCGAGATACAGCATCGACGCCACTGCATCCATGCGGATGCCGTCCACGTGATACTTCTCAAGCCAGAACAGAGCGTTGGCGATCAGGAAGTTGGAAACCTCCGGCCGGCCGTAGTTGAAGATCAGCGTTCCCCAGTGCGGGTGGCTGCCCTTCCGCGGGTCCTGATGCTCGTAGAGGCACGTTCCGTCGAAGTTCGAGAGGCCGAAGGTATCTCTCGGAAAATGCGCCGGCACCCAGTCAAGGATCACGCCGATCCCCTGCTCGTGCATATAATTCACAAAATACATGAAATCCTCCGGCGAACCGTAGCGGGATGTCACCGCATAGTAGCCGGTTACCTGATAGCCCCAGGAAGCGTCCAGCGGATGCTCCATCAAGGGCATTAATTCGATGTGGGTATATCCGGTCTTCTTCACATACTCCGCAAGCATCACAGCCAGCTCGCGGTAGTTGTAGAAGCTGCCGTTCTCCTCCGCAGGCTTCTTCCAGGAACCGAGATGAACCTCGTAGATGGACATCGGCGAAGCCTTGAAATCAATGGCCTTGCGGTCCTCTAAGTATCTTCCGTCCGTCCACCCGAAGCCGCGCAGATCCGCAACTCTCGATGCCGTGCCGGGCCGAAGCTCCGCCGCATTGGCGTACGGGTCGGCCTTAAGATAGGTCAGACCGCCCTTGGTCTTTAACTCAAATTTGTACAGCTCTCCCGCGCCCACGCCCGGAATAAACAGCTCAAAGATGCCGCTGCCGCCGAGTCTGCGCATCGGGTAGAGACGACCGTCCCAGTGGTTGAAGTCGCCGACCACGCTCACGCGCATCGCGTTCGGCGCCCACACCGCAAACAACGTTCCGTCCACGCCGTCGAGGGTCATCGGATGCGCTCCGAGCTTGTCGTAGACGGTATAATGAATGCCGGCGTTGAACTCGCGGCAATCCTCCTCGGTAATCTGCGGCCAGAAGCGGTACGCATCCTCGCAGGTCCGCTCGCCGCCCGGATAGAAGAAGCGGAAACGGTACCGTCCCTCCGGTGCAAGGCATGCGAAGAACCCGCCGTCATCGACGCGCTCCATCTCGACCTCCTCGGCCTTTCCCGCCTCGCCCAAAAGCACGACCGCTCTCTCGGCATCCGGATCGAACGCCGTGTACAGCATTCCGCTCTTGGTCTTGTGTGCTCCCAGCACCTGATGGGGATCATCGTGTTCCGAATACACGATTGCCTCGATCTCCGGCCATTTCATCAGCTTGTACAACGTCTCATCCATACTCGCTTTTTCCTCCGTTACGTGTTGATTTTCACTCCGGTTTTACTACGCATTACTCAAGATACCAGGCATCTGTGGAGGTATCGCCGTCCTCCGGCTTCGGGGTGTATCTGCGAAGGATCTTCTCCATGAGAAGCGACTTCAACAGCGCATACACCGCAAAGGCGAACAGATATGCCGGGTAGAACAGATAACACAGAAGACCCATCACGATCAGGATCATCGTGATCCCGATGGTCGTCGGCAAATGCCGCAGCGCCAGCACGAAAGCCATGCGAAGCGTCTTGCGGATGGTCAGCGAAAAACGCGACAATACCGGGTATACATACATCGAAATAAAGACAAACAATACCGTGAACAGGAACCAGACCGCAAAATAAATCTGCCCGAAGGTGCTGTCCGCCCGCATCGCCATCGCGTACTCATAGCAGAAATACAGCGAAGCCGCGCAGATCAGCTGGATGATACCGATGATGAATCCCTGTTTGAAATTGTCCCGGAATGCCCGAAAATACTCTTTCGTCGCATAGCTTCTGCTTCTGCGAACGTTCTTCACGATTGCATAATAGAGCGCCGTGGCTGCCGGGCCGATGCCCAGGATCACGGTCAGAATGAAATAGAAATTTAACACCAAAACATCCCAAGCCTTGTTCATGGCCGAGAAGAATTTATTTTCCGAGTTAAAGATGTCGCCGGCGTTCATAAAGCCCCCTTGAATCGTATTGCCGCTGCCGTGCAAAACCGCCTTTTTCCCGCGGTCTCCGAATGCAGCGCACAGTTATGACAATTGTACCTTATTTGCCGCTTTTCGTCAAGTCGCGAGTTGCCGAGTTTCGGGTCATTCGGAGTAATCAAAAAGAGGACATGCCCGGCATGTCCCCTTTATCGTTCGGTCAACATTATTCCATTCCGAATCGTTTCAGCACTTTCTTCTCCAGGCAATAATATCTGGCCTCTACCAGCCCGACTTCATCATCCGGATAATCGTATTCCTTACGAAAATCCTCCACCTCCTCGTTGCTGACCGTGATTCCTTCCTTCTCTGCAAGCAACCCGATAATCAAGATCGACTTTATCTGTTTTTCCGATTCCCATTGCAGTAGAATTCTGCGGCAAATTGTGGTATACTGTCAAAAGCGAAGTTTTCTTACCGGAACACGGGGGAACTGGCAAGGAGGAGAATTCGAATGGAACAAAGAGATTTCGGTTTGGTTTTCGGCGGCGGCGGGGGCAAAGGCTCCTACCAGATCGGCGTGTGGAAGGCGCTTCGCTTCCTCAAGATGGATTCGTGGATCAAGGCGATCTCCAGCGACTCCATCGGCACGCTCAACGCCGTCATGTTCTTAAACGGGGATTATCAAAAGGCGGAGGACGCCTGGTACAATATCCGCCCCGTACAGTTTCTGGATATCACGCCCGAAGGCGTCTGCTCCCGCGACGGTTTGATCAAGATCTTAAACGAGCTCGTGGATCTTCAGAAGGTTTCCGACTCGCCGATCAAGACATACACAACCCTCGCCAGGAAAAATGATTTCACGGAGTCCTATCAGGTTGTCTCGCGGCTCTTCCGGCAGCGTGACGACGAAGTCGATGTGGAGGGCGAATATGTTCTTTTAAACGGCAAGACCCCGGAGGAATTGATGCAGCTTCTGCTGGCCGCGACATCCATGCCGTTTGTGTACGACCCGGTCACCATCAACGGCGTCACCTACCGCGACGGCGGCATCTACGACAATCTCCCGCTGCGTCCCCTGATCGAGGACGACATCAAGCACCTGATCCTCGTATGCCTCTCGCCGAACTACGAATATGACATCATGTGCGCGTCCCGCGCGGACACCATCATCATGATCACGCCGAGCCAGGAGATCGGAGCTCTTCTCACCGGCACCCTGGACTTCGACGGCCGCAACGCGGCATACCGCCTGAACCTGGGCTTCTACGACACTCTCCGGGCGTTTGAATTTTACGAGCGCCGGATGCTCGGCTTCCCCGTCTCCACCGTGGAAAAGGAAGCTCGCGCCCGCGAGGACCACGAGAAGGCTCTCGCCGCGGCCAACACGCAGAACGCCATGGCCAGCGCCAACCGCAACTTCAGCAAGATCGACGAGATGATGAAAAAACTCGGCCTGTAAGCACACCAAATGCCCCCGATTTCCCGGGGGCGTTTCTTTCTGCAACAACGACCGAAGAAGGGACCGAGATAACCGATGAGGAGCATTGCGGTATTTGCCGGGAGTGCCAACTCCCGGCAAAGTCGACTCAGCGTATTTGAGACTGCATGGGGCGTTTTTCAGGACTGTTCGAAGCACGCCGCCTTCCTCGTTATCTTTCAAGGCGGCGTGCAAGCCCCGCAAAAAACGCCCCGCCTATGCAGGCGAAAAAATACGCATAGTCGACTGGAGCAGCTCCAAATCGGTTGTCTTGGCCCACTCTTCGGTCTTTTGGACAAACAAAAACGCCCCCGGGAAATCGGGGGCGTTGGTGTTGTTACTATAGTCAATCTCTCTTTCCGATTGTGATGTCTCCGGAAGATGTTTCCACTCTGAGTTTCGAGGTGCCGGCGCCGCTTACGTAGCGCTTGCCGTCCTTGGCGAAGGGAAGCTCATAGGTGATATCGCCGCTGGAGGTGTCAAATTCC
>CACZRV010000100.1 GCA_902783725.1 uncultured Lachnospiraceae bacterium
ATGTTATAGTTATACTTCTGTCCTTTTATCATACGCGCGCTCTCTGCCCGAAGCAATCGGATTTGGATGAACGACACTTTTTTTGGATGAACGACACTATTTCGGAGGAGAAACGGCTAAATGCGGGGTAAAAGAAACCTATTAAGGTAAAAACTTCCATAACAACTATACACTATACTGCCAGAAAAGCAGCCGAATTCGACGATAAAAAAAGAGCTGCCGCTGGCGATAAAAATCGCGTAAGCGACAGCCCCATAGTTTCGTTATTTCACAGAGTAATGTTACTTATCTTCTTCCTTGTAATCAAATCCGGCGAGGTCGCGGATCTGCGCTGCGCCCCAGAAGGCCGGCTTCTTCTGATAGTTCTGGTTGAACAGAAGCGGGCTGTAACCCTTTCTCCAGGACATGCCGTCGGCAAATCCCCAGAATGTCAGAGCATCCATCTTGAGGGTGCCGGCGTCGATACGCTGGAAGATACCGTTGATCAGGTCGTAGTAGTACTGGCCCTGAGCGGCGAGGTTCTTCGCGTTGGCAGGCTTCGGAGTCTGGTACTTGCCGAGGCAGACATCGAGCTCCGTCAGCTGAATCTTGAGGCCGAGCTTGCTGAGCTGGTCAACCGTCTTGAAGTAGTCGGTAAGGCTGTCCTGCGTGTAAAGGTGAGCCTGGAAGCCGATACCGTCGATCAGGTAGTTTCCGTTCTCGTCCACGAGGGTCTTTACGAACTTCTCGAGGGTGCCGGTCTTGTACTGCTCGTTGTAGTCATTGTAATACAGGTCGATGCTCTCCGGAGCATACTTGTTGGCAAAATTGAATGCCTGCCAGATGTAGTCCTCGCCGATCACGCTGTACCAGGGGTTCATGGCGGAACGCATCGAGCCGTCCTCCATCCACGCCTCGTTTACTACGTCGTAAGCGTAGATCAGGTCGATGTAACCCTCTTCCTTGAGCTTCTCAAACACCTGCTTGATGTAGCTCTCCAGGCGCTTCAGCATTACATCGCGGGTAACGAAAGGCTTGGACTCATCAAAATCTTCATGGAAGATCCACTGCGGCGTCTGGCTGTACCAAACGAGAGTATGGCCGCGAACAGCCATGCCGTTCTCCTTCGCCCAGTTGAGCATCTTCTTCATATTGTCGTTAAATTCCACCACCAGGTCACCGGCAGCCTTGCTCTTCTCCTGGTTGAACAGGTAGTCGGGCTTCATGTCATTTTCCATCGTGACACTGGTGAACTGCTGCAGGATCAGCTTCGAGTATGCAGCATTGTCCGTCATCGTCGTCGTAAGGCAGGTACCTACCTTCAGACCGTGTGCAGCAAATACATCCTTCAGATATACGTCCGGCACCGGCGACGGTGTGGGCGTGGGCGTCTCGGTCGGCACCTCGGTAGGCGTCGGCGTAGCAGCCTCTGTAGGCGTTGCGTCAGGGGTTGTGTTCTTGTCTTTGCCGCATGCAGCCAGCAGGCCGAACATGGACAAAACAATCAGGCACATTACGATTGTCTTCTTCATGAAACTACTCCTTACTTCGTATTCTATCTCGCATAGCTTACTCTCGCGCCGGCATCTCCCCGGCGCACCTTGTCCATCATATCGCGTTTGTGTGTAAAAATTGTGTGCTCGGGGATGTCTTATTTTTGCCTGATATCAACAATTACGTATTCCGACTTCGTTCCCGTCTTATAGTGAATCTCCCAGTCGGAAATGCCCGATGTGACGATAAATGTCGTCTCCCCGCGGGTCTCGATCCCGTACGTGCGGTCGTTGGCGCCCATCAGCCGCCCGATGGGGCCGAGGGGGATCAGCTGCCCGCCGTGGGTATGGCCGGACAGCACCAGATCGACGCCGGCGGCTGCCTCCGCCGCGTAGTCGTTCGGCTGGTGATTGACATCGATCATAAAGCGGCTCTGCTCAAGCCCTGCCGTCAACTCCGCGATACTTTTTCGACCGCCTCCGCCGGCGTTTTGCGCCTGACTGCGGGAGGAGTCGCTTTTGTCCATCCGGCCGATGACATAGAACGTGTCCGCCACCAGCACTGCCTCGTCCTCGAGAACACGGACTCCGTTCGCGGCAAGCTCCGCCGCAAACTCCTGCGCCGAGTACCCGCGGCTGTTGTAGTAGCCCTTGTCATGGTTTCCGTACGCAAAATACACCCCGTACTTCGGCGTGATCGTGCCGAGCACGCGGCAGGCCGCAATCATGTCCTCGCGGGTTGTGCCGTCATCGATAAAATCCCCTGCAACGATGACGATGTCAGGATTGTTCTTCATCGCCTCCGCCAGGTGCTCCGCGAGACCGTCTGCATCAAAGGTTGTACCGACGTGCGAGTCGGCGATCAAAAGGATCCGCAGCTGCCCGTCCGGCAGGATTTTCGCCGTCTCCAGGCGGTATTCCGTGCGGTCGACGTGAAATGCATTGTACCGGCCGACGGCCAGATACACCGCGCACGCCACCAGAACGATGATGCCCTTAACATACGGGCGGGGCGCTTCCTCATCGGTCGCTTCGGAAACCGGCGCAGCGTCCGTCTTACGCTTTCTGAGAATTGAAAAAAGGCCGGTCGCGAGATCCGCAATCAGCCAGAATGCCGCAAGATGCAGCAAAATGATAACCATGTTGACAATATCAAAAACGCCGTACACCGCCAGAGCCGCAACCGGCACGGCGCCCAGCAGGATCCGCACGAAGCGACGGCTGCCCGCGAGACGGCGAACAACCGCAAATCGGCCGAATCGACTGATCAGATACACAATTCCGACGGCGGTCAGCACCAGCGCGACGGCTAAAATCGCAAGCCACATACCTTACCCTTTCCGACCCGGGCGCTTCCTGCTGCCGATGTTCTTGATCGTATGTTTGATAATGGCAAAGAGGATGAGCAACACAACGAAGCCGCCCATCCAGATAAACAGGCAGATTCCCAAAGGCTGCACCGGGCACATGCCGCAGAGGTCGCACTCGCTCTTTTCCTCAGCATTTTTCCCGGAGAGCATCCACGACGGGATCGGCGTCGGCCGGGGCGTGGGCGTCGGTGTGATGTCCTCGTCCGGAACCGGTATAACCATCGTGTTCTCGTCGACAACGAGGGTTGCCACTGCGGAAAATGCGGATTCGTATTCATTTCCCGCATACACGATATAATACTGGCTCCGGAGTTCCACCTCCGTTCCGTGGCCGATCTTATGCTTCGGCAGTTCCGCAGCGGAGAGGTCCCACTCCGCATCGCCGTTTTTGATCTCGAGCTCACCGCCGACGAGATCGACCCACTCGCCCTCATCCTTGAGGCGTCCCTGGGTCACGATCTGCACGTAGCCGCCGGCCTCCGTGACCTTGGCGACGGCATCCGCAACCGACTGCGTAACAGTGACGGTCAGCACGACGAAGGGTCCGTGACCGTTGACTTTTCCCTTGTATCTCGGGTTGGAAACCACCGGCGCACCGAAGTACTCCGAGAGGTGATACTCCACATGATCGGCGTCCTTGCCGTAGGCGGACAGCGACGACCAGTCGGAAAACACATACGTCGTCTTGGTCTCGCCTTCCTTTTTGAGCGCTACGCCGTAGCGGACGCGGACAAACAACGTATGGTTCGTAAAATCAATCTTCGCCTGGGAGTTGACCACCGTGTACTGCGATGTCTTCAGAACACTCTTCCAGCCGACGCTGTAGGCGCCGTTCTTGCCGTCGTTCCAGTGCGCGTCGCGTTCGCTTGTCGGGTTGCCCATATTGCGAAGAATCAGCGCCGTGTCCGTCGCCTCCTTCGTGCAACTCATATTGACATACGCCCAGTCGCCGAGCACGTACTCGTCCGGATGCGCATCATCCACAGCCGCACGCCCGGTGTTGTTGTCCCATTTGCCGCTGTATTTCCAGTCGGACGCGCTGTCGATCGCCCAGTCGATCTGCGCAAACACGCTGAGTTCGGTGTAGCCGAGCTTCTTCAGGGCCTCCTTGCGCGTCTTGTCGTCCTTTGCAAGCCACTCCGCCATCGACGAATTCTTTGTGTACGAGATCAGGCACGCGTTGGGGTCGCTGCTGCTCCCCTGGAGCTCCGCCTTCACCCCGGTCGGGGCATCCAGCTCAAAGGGAAGCTCACCCTCCGCCGCCCGCGCCGCGCCGACCGGCACTGCCTGCAGCACCAGCATCACCGCACACATCACGGTTGCAATCCATTTTCCGACAAGTCTGTTCATGTAGAAATAACCTCCAAAACCCGGCAAATGTCACTTTACCTCAATTACCGTATAATCCGACCACGCGCCCGTCTTAAAGGAGATTCCCCACGTGCCCGCGCCGGCGCTCACGACGAAGTTTGTCGTGCCCCGGATCTCCGTTCCGCTGAAACGGTCCGCGTCGAAAAAGCCGGAAATAAACGGAGCAACCCACGGTACCGGCAGTAAAAAGCCGCCGTGCGTATGCCCGCACAAAACCAGATCCGCCGCCCCCGATTCCGCATCGAAGTCGTTCGGCTGGTGATCTAACAAAACACAAAACCGATCCGCCTCAAGGCCCGCCGTCAATTTTGCGATGCTCTCCCTCGCCTCGCTGCGGTCCCTGCGCCCGACGACGTAATATCCGCCGTCCGTGAGGACAACCTCGTCACAGAGCACTTTCACTCCGTATTTCGAAAGCTCCCCGTGCAGGTTTTCAAACACCTTCGCGCTGTCATCCCCGAGCTCGTGGTTTCCGTCCGTAAAATACACATCGCAGACCGCCGTCAGCCCGGCAAATGCCTCGCACGCGCGGATCATGCTCTCCTGTTTCGTGTTCCCGTCGATGAGGTCTCCCGCCACCGCAACAATGTCCGGCTTCTCGTCCGCGATCCGCTGCAGCAGCTTCGCAAAATCCTCCTCGTCCATGGTCGTCCCCAGGTGAACGTCCGAGAGCAGTACGATCCGAAGCCCGTCGCCCGGAAGTGCCTTGGCCGTCTCCACGCGAACCTCCGCGCGGCGCACCGTATGGGCGCTCACGTACCCGACCAGCAGGTAGACAAAACATCCGAGGATTGCCGCCGCAAGCACGGGCAGCACCCCGCGGCGCTTTTTCTTCGTGACGGCACCGAACACGCCGTCCGCGCACTCCGTCCCCACGAAAAATACACCCAGATGCAGCGGAATGACAACCGCGTTTAGCGGAAGCTTGATCCCGAATCCGACCGTTGCAGCAGCTGCCGCCGCCAGCAGGCCGAGACTTACGTTGCGCACAGCCGCGGAACCCTCGCCCCGCGACCGCAGGAAGATCAGGCTTCCGACGGAAATTCCGAACGTCAACACCAGTATGCCGATCCAGATTACCATTTTCCGAACACCTCCACCGCGCGACCTGCCACACCACAGTATACCACAACAACGACGCGTTGCCTATAGATATTTTACGGGGACTGTCAACGGCAGACAGTCCCCGGGGCATTTACAGGATATCGATGTACTCGCCGGCGAGGGCTTTGTTCATGCTTCGGACGGCGCAGAATTTGCCGCACATGGAACAGCTGTCCTCGTGCTCCGGCGCACGGCTGTCGCGGATCGCCTTTGCGGTTTCGGGGTCGATGGCGCACTCCCACTGCTTCTCCCAGTCGAAGGTTCGGCGGGCGTCGGCCATGGCGTCGTCGATGTCCCGGGCGTGGGGAATCTTCTTCGCGATGTCCGCGGCGTGGGCGGCAATGCGGGAGGCGATGATGCCCTGCTTTACGTCCTCCACATTCGGAAGCGCCAGATGCTCCGCGGGCGTCACGTAGCATAGGAATGCCGCGCCTGCCGAGGCCGCAATCGCGCCGCCGATCGCCGACGTAATGTGGTCGTACCCCGGTGCGATGTCCGTCACCAGAGGGCCCAGCACATAGAACGGCGCGCCGAGGCAGATGGTCTGCTGCAGCTTCATGTTGGCCTCGATCTGGTCAAGAGGCATATGCCCCGGTCCCTCGATCATGACCTGCACATCCTTCGCCCACGCGCGTTTCGTGAGCTCCCCGAGGCGCACCAGCTCCTCAATCTGGCACACGTCGCTGGCGTCCGCAAGGCAGCCCGGTCGACACGCGTCACCCAGGGAAATCGTCACATCGTACTCGCGGCAAATGTCCAGGATCTCGTCGAAATGCTCGTAGAAAGGATTTTCCTCGCCGGTCATGCACATCCACGCGAACACCAGCGAACCGCCGCGGGAGACGATGTTCATTTTCCGCTTGTGTGTGCGGATCTGATCGATGGTCTTTCGGGTGATGCCGCAGTGCAGCGTCACAAAATCCACCCCGTCCTCCGCGTGCAGCCGCACGACGTCGATAAAATCCTGCGCCGTCAGCGTCGCCAGGTCCCGCTGGTAGTGAATGACGCTGTCGTACACCGGCACGGTGCCGATCATCGCCGGGCACTCGCCCGTGAGCTTCCGGCGGAACGGCTGAGTGTTGCCGTGGGACGAGAGGTCCATGATGGCCTCGGCCCCCATGTTCACAGCCGCCATAACCTTCTCCATCTCCACGTTGTAATCCTTACAGTCCCTCGAAACGCCGAGGTTGACGTTGATCTTCGTGCGAAGCATCGCCCCCACGCCGTTGGGCTCGATACAGGTGTGCAGGCGGTTTGCGCAGATGGCGACCTGCCCCCGCGCCACCAGATCACGGATCTCCTCCTCGCTCCGGTATTCCTTCTTCGCCACCGCCTTCATCTCCGGCGTAACAATGCCGCGCTTTGCGGCGTCCATCTGGGTTGTATAGTTTCTCATCACAGTCTCCCTAATCTGTTGTTTTCATCTGTAGTTTCTTCGGAAAATGCAGCCTCACTCCGCCGCATTTCCCACCGCATACGCGTGGTTCATCGGCCCGCTTCCGCTGCCCAGGTCAAGCATCGCCGCCAGCGCCCCCGAGAGGTACGCCTTGGCCTTCGCCACAGCTTCCGGCAAGGTATATCCCTTCGCAAGGAAGGACGCGATCGCCGACGAGAGCGTACAGCCCGTGCCGTGGGTGTTCGGATTGTCGATCCGTTCGCCCCGGAACCATTGCCCCCGCCCGTCCGCGAAGAGATAGTCGCTCGCGTCCGAAACGCGGTGTCCGCCCTTCACAAGCACCGCGCAGCCCGCTTCGGCTGCGATCTTCACAGCGGCGATTTCCATGGTTGCCTCGTCGATGATCTTCATCCCCGAAAGAACCTCCGCCTCGGGGATGTTCGGCGTTGCCAGCCGCGCCAGCGGAAGAAGTTCCTTTGCAAGCGTCTCCACCGCCTCCGACCGCATCAAAGACGACCCCGACGTAGTCACCATCACCGGGTCAACCACCACATCGGTTGCGCCGTACTCCCTGAGCTTCGCGGCGATCACGCGGATCAAGTCGCCGGTTGCGACCATACCGATCTTGACGGCGTCCGGCTCGATATCCCGGAAGATACAATCGAGTTGCGCCGCCAGAAACTCCGGCGGGACCGGGAGGATACTTGCGACGCCGGTTGTATTTTGCGCGGTGAGAGCCGTCACGGCGCTCATGGCGTACACGCCGTTCACGGTCATGGTCTTGATGTCCGCCTGAATACCTGCGCCGCCGCTGCTGTCACTCCCGGCGATGGTAAGCGCCGCCCGCATCCCGCGGGTCGCGCGCTCCGAAAGTGCGCGAAGCTCCCTTGCGGCCGCCTCGATGTCCGCCGCTCCGAAGACCGCGCCGACGCAGGCAACCCCCGCCTGGCCGAAACCCCGAAGCTTCGGAAGATTCTCCTTCGTGATGCCGCCGATGGCGACCACCGGCACCTTGACCGCGCGGGTGATCTCCCCGAGCACACAGTGGGGCAGCACGTGGGTGTCCGACTTCGTGGATGTCTCATACATCGCCCCGACCCCCAGGTAATCCGCGCCGGCGGAAACCGCGGCCACCGCCTCGGAAACCGAGTGCGCCGAAGCGCCTATGATAAGCCCCTCGCCGGCCATCTCCCGCACCTTCGCAACCGCCATGTCCGAAAGCCCGACATGGACGCCGTCCGCGCCGCTCTCCAGGGCAACCCGCACGTTGTCATTCACGATGAACAGCGCCCCGTACCGGTGGCACAGCACCGCAAGCTGCTTTGCCTGCGCCAAAAGCTCCTCTTCCGTCGCTGTCTTGTCCCGCAGCTGCACGCAGGTTACACCGCCCCGCAGCGCTGCCTCTGTCCGCTTACAGATTGTTCCGCGCCCTTCTGGAGAACCGTCCGTCACGGCGTAAAGCAGAAACCGCTCTTTCTCACACTTCATAAGCCTCTCCCCCTTTCGTTTCCGGGATCCGGGCGCGTGTCTCTGCCTCCGCTGCCGTCATCGTGTACACGGCATCGATGATGCGCCGCCCGTAGGTGGCATTACCATCCGTGCGCGCCATACGCTCCCACGCAAGCTCGCCTGCAATCCCCATCACCGCCGCCGCTGCCGCAGCTGCTCCCGCTACATCCTCCGGCGCCATCGCAACATAAGCAGCGATCAGCGCGGACAGCTGACATCCAGTGCCGGTCACCTTCGCCATCTCCGCCCGTCCGTTTCGAACGGAAAAGCTCCGCTCGCCGTCCGTCACCGTGTCAACCTCTCCGGTGGTCACTAAAACCGGCAGAGGAAGGTCTGCCCCGGCAGATGCGGCCGGCGACTCACCTTCACCGGAAAGCCCCCGCAAAATCTCCTTGACAACCTTCATCTCCGCTGCATTTCCGCGGATGACCGACGGCCTCACCTCCGCAAGGAACCGCTCCGCTGCCTCTCTACGGAACGACGAGGCACATACACCGACCGGGTCGAACACCACCGGAATCCCCGCTGCCATCGCGGCTTTTCCGGCGATGCGCTGCGACAAAAGCACTCGCTCATTCGGCGTTCCGAGATTCACAACCAGTGCGCGGCTCTGCGCCGTGATCTCCGCGACTTCCGCCGGGTCGTCCGCCATCACCGGCCTCGCGCCGCAGGCGAGCAAAAGGTTGGCGCAATCCGCTGCAGTCACGTAGTTGGTGATGCAGTGCACCAGCGGCGAGCGCGATCTCACGGCCGCCATGTAACTACCGATTTCCATGGGATTTTCCGCCTTTCCTCACGCGATCATGCGTAAAATGCATCCTGCAGCTTCGAAAGCACCCCCGCCCGCTTCAGACTCACAAGGATGACCACCGCAAGCAATGCGCCGCCGACGGTGGAGATCAAAAAAGGCACGATGTAGGCGTACCACGCCACCTTCGCGGCACTCTGTCCCATGAACAGGATCGCGATGGGGTAAGCGCAAAGGCCTCCGAGGATTCCCGTTCCGAACACCTCCGCTGCGGCGGTGGGAAGGATTTTCTTCGAGTATTGATACATAAGGCCGCACAAAAGCGCCCCGATCATGCTTCCGGGAAATGCCAGAAGCGACCCGCTGCCGATGAGATTTCTGATAAGGGATGTCACGCCGGCGACACCGACGCCGTACCAGGGTCCTAAGAAGACCGCACAGAGAACGTTCACCAGATGCTGGACGGGAACACATTTGCTGCCGAGAACCGGCACATAGAAGTAACTTCCTGCCACCGCGGCTGCGCACAGAAGGCCCGCCAGTGTCATTTTTCGCGTGTTGAGACTCACAGATTTCATAAAACACCTCACATGATAGATTCCGAAGCCCTGCTCCGGTCATTCGGACAAAAAGAAAAGCAGGGGCAGCCATTCGCTGTCCCTGCACACATGTCAGGTATTGTCTTATGGCTTCCTACGGCGGCATTATCCGCATCAGGTCTAGGGTCGAAGCGCAATAACTTCCTCTCAGCCCGCCTGCGCGAGCTCCCCTGTTTTTTTTGTCCGGACACAACTCTACCAAAGAGTGCCCGAAAAGTCAAGCTGTTTTCTACTTCCTTTGCTCTTTCAATGTCTTGTAATAACTCGCAACACTGATCTCACAGTTATCATACGCTGCAATATCCGACACGAATTGCATGACCTCCGATTGCTCAAGGCCCTCGATACGCCCGCTTCCCCACGCGGCACCGACGATCCTGCCCTGTTTGTAAAACAGCGCATAAAGCTCATAGGAATTGTATTTGTCCGAAGTGTCCACGGTCTTTGTGTCCACCGATATCTCTTTCACCCTGCCGGTTTTTTCATCTGTGATAACGCAGGAATCGACGACCTCCGCAACCGGGTTATCCTTCGTGTCCGTTGATACCTCGTAAATGTTGTACGTCAGCGAACACTCCGCTGAATCGAGAGAAAAATCCTGACCGGGCTTTGCCGCAAGCGACCCGTGTCCGACATAAATGCCGGAGGAATTCGCAGGGAGCGACGGAAGGCTCACGGTTACTTCCTCCGACCACCCCTCCCATCGCAATGTCGCCCGAACCGTGTCGATACGGTACGGATTGGGATTTGTGATCCGGGCGCAGAGGAAAATGACCGGTTTATCTCCCGACTCTTCCGTGCTTTCAAACACCTGCATCTCATCAATTACCAGCGGCTTTTGCGACAGCGACAGCTGATAGTACTGATCCAGTGTTTTCGCCACACTCACGATATGCGGGTGGTCTTCTTCCTTCCCCCGAACGAATTCTCTATCCTCGAGCGGAGCATGCTCATAGATTCTGTTTCTCTTGAAATCAAACTTCAAATTGTCGGCACTCGTAAAGCCTGTTGAGCCCTGGGAGGCGGTCCGTTCAAGATCGATCAATCCCCACCAGGAAAATGTCTTGAAAGTGCCTTCCGGAACGGCTTCCATTGTCATTGCAATGTATTTGTCGTACGCTCCGGAACTGCTCTCGTCCTTCTTCTCATATCGTATGTAATCCATGCGGCCGTCATGAATATAAAGCACATGACGCCTGCCGGTCCCGGAATCAAACACCCATACACCGTCAAGGTCCTCGGCAGTATATTCCCGGGTATTCATGTATATCTCGTAACCGATCTTTATCCCTAACGCCAGCAGCAATCCAACGCCCAGAACAATTAACACCTTCTTCATACGTTTCCCCCTTCTCCTATTTCCTGCAGACAAACACCAGCATCCCGTTGCCGTAGGGATCATCCTCCGCGCCGGATTCCTCCCTCACAAAGGTATATCCGCCCTTCTCGAGCACCCTTGCGGACGCTCCGTTTCCGTGGACAACGCGCCCGTAGCTTACGTTTGCATGGAACCGTTCGAAGGCAAATTCCGTCATCGCCTTGAGCGCCTCGGTCGCAAGTCCTCTGCCGCTGTATCGGTCGCAGATCTGATACCCGATCTCCACCGCGTCCGGCTCACCGTCCACCTCGCTCACGCCCGTATCGCCGATCAGCTCGCCGGTCTCCTTGAGCTGAATGGCAAGAACAAAGGGCAAATGCTCTCCGTCCACACAATCCCGGAAAAACTGTATCGCTCCCTTTGCCTCGTTCAAATCCGCATAGCACTCATTCGGGAACCACTTCCTCACCTTTTCTTCCACATGGTTTGCGAATAACTGTTCCGCATCCTCCGGCTCCAGTTCCCTTACCAGAAGACGCTCCGTCTCAAAAAACACTTTCATTTTCCGACCTCCGATTCTGTTTCACTTCTCTTCGTTATGGTTTCATTTCCCACACATTGTCTGTAATGCAGTTTTCGGCTGTAGCCGACCCCTGCTGTGTTACATTCTATCATACCGACGAGGCAAAAGTCATTCTCATTTTTTTGTAAAAAAAGAAATGAGAGAGATGCCGGGCACCTCTCCCATTTGAATCAACGTTTCATCTGGCTCACAATCCGGTAAATGCTTTTCTCGGAGAGGAAGAAACTTTCGGAAAGAATCGATACGCTGTTCCCTTCACGGAACAACCGGTAAATCTCCCTGTTTCTGTCCCTGATCTCCTGTCTGTAGGGATTCAACTGCGATTTCCGTTGCTTAACCTGCGGAATATACAGGCTTATCCCGTTGACATACCGCTGAATTTCCCGGATCAAAGCATCCGGCAACACAACGCCGGCATTCGTATAACCCATGGTAAATCTGCTCCTTTTCATTTTCTTTGCTTCTCATGTACCCCGACTGTCCGGAACTACATGTTTACTGCATGTGCAAAGAGCAGAAATACTATACGGTCATGCAATTGTTGCTGCCTCTCGAAACAATCGCCTTTCTAAAGGCGAACACCTCTTTTCAGAATCATTGTGATACGTCCTCCTTTCTCCGGGTGCCGCTTCCGAAGCGGAAAATGCTCCGGCCTCACACCTGTACCCACATTCTATCGCGCCGGCCTTTCTCTGTCAAGAAATGCCTTCAATCCGGGTTTCCTGATGTTTCTTGGTGGATTACTCCCTTTCCTCAAACAGCCTCTTTAACATCTGCTCCCGGTTCTCCACGAACAGTTTCGTGACCTGATAGGAGTCCGTGTCCTCGTAGGCGACAGGATGGATCGGTCCGTCGTCGAAGCTCAGAATCCGGGCATCCGGAATCCCCAGGAGGATCGGCGAGTGGGTCGCGATGACGAACTGCCCTCCGGCCTTCACGCTCTTCACGATTTCAAGGAGCAGTGTCAGTTGGCGCTGCGGGGACAGCGCTGCCTCGGGCTCATCGAGAAGGTACAGCCCTCTCGCCCGGAACTGCGACTGCGCCAACGCAAGGAAACTCTCGCCATGTGACCTTTGGTGATAACACTGCGGATTTCCGCCGATCTCATGGCTGTATCGATCCTCCGCGGTGGCCACATTATAAAAGCTCTCCGCCCGCAGAAAATACCCCCACGGCTTCCCGACGCCGCGCACCAGCGTCAGCGCCCGGCACAGCTCGGAGTGTGAGTCGTACGTCGAGAACCGGTAGTTTCGCGTTCCGCCCTCCGGATTGAAACCGTATTTTACCGCAATCGCCTCGAGAAGCGTCGACTTTCCGCTGCCGTTTTCCCCGACGAAAAATGTGACGCTGTTGTCAAACTCCAGCTCCTGCAGTCCCGCAAGCGACGGAATGTCGCGCAGATAACTGTCCTGCTCGATCTCATCCCAATCAATCCTCAGGGAACGCAGCAGAAGGTCCTGCTTCATCGTACCGACCATGGCTTCCTCCGTTTTTCCGCCGGACCGCGCCGGCTGTTTTATTTGTGAGGCCATCGTATGACCGCTCCCCCGTAACAGTCAAGAAACGAACCGTAACAGAACTGTTACTTTCCGTACCATTACTTCCACAAGCCGGCCGTTTCCTTCAACCGCTCCGTCAGGGCCTTGAATCTTTCCTCTTCTCTCACAAAATCAAAGAGATCGCTTTTCAGTGCGTCCGAAAGAAATGCCGTCATATTTCTTTCGTCAAATGTCCCGAAGGTTCCGTATGTTGAGCCGCGAAGGAACAAAGAAGTATGCTTTATCCCTTCTTCAGGCTTAGAAATTGCTTCTTCAAGCCGGAGAATTGCTTCTGCATGATCCGCTGCCGCCGCTAAGTGTGTCAGCGTTTTCTCCTTATCCTTCTCCTGACGTCCGGCGATGCATGCAATTCTGTAATGTGCACTCATCAGGTTAAGATGGAAGATGCCGTAATCCTTCTCCTCAAACAACACGTCAAGAAGGTCGATGATCTTTTGGGCAAGAGCCGCCCCCTCCGTGTCGTCGTATGCAAATGTGCCGTCCTCAAATTTCACATTCCCGGCAGTTTCAAGCAACGTACAGAATCGATTAAGCAGCATGAAGAGCTCCGCCTGTCGGCTCTCAAGTCTCGCGCGATCCTTACTGACAAGGGAAAGAAGCGACTCCCTGCAGATCGTCATGCTCGGCATTTGCCGTGCAATCCCTATGGCTTTCTCATTTTCGCCCAGCTTGTCGTAGGACAGACATAAAATCTGGTTTGCACCGGCACGCAACTCCTCGTTCTTACAGCCCTCCAGAATCTTCCGGGCGTATTCGATGCTTTTATGCAGATATTTTTCTTCCTTCTTCTTTTCTTCCGCAGAACCGTCGGCCGGATCGGAAAGGCCATGATATAAATACATTAACGACCACATCAGTTCATAGCTGTTCGGATACCGTTTGTGCGCATCCAGCAGCATTCTCTCCGCTTTCACCAGATGTCCGCGGCCCATAAGTTTATGAGCCTCTGCCCGGATCCGTTTGATTTCCGCCTCATCCTTTTCGTGATCGATGCCCAGCAGTTGATCCGACGAGACGTCAAATATGTGACAAAGGACGGGAATTGCAGAAATGTCCGGCATGGTCTTTCCGTTTTCCCACTGGGAGACGGCCGAAACCGAGACGCCGAGCTGCTCCGCAAGCTGCTCCTGCGTAATTTCCGAGCTCTTTCGTAATTTTGCGATAGTATTTCCGAGATTGTTTAATTCGTTCATGAGTATCCTCTCGATCATTTTTGAATTGTTCGGCGCCTTACAGATACTATACGACCATTTTGCAAAAATGAAAAGGGAGCAATGCTTCAATGCGATTTAAGTCAAACTAACGGTCGTTTTGTTTCAGTGCACCGAATCAATCTTTATTGACTGCCCGATTATTATACCAGTTGGGAACAATACTTTTAAATTCATTGAAATCGACCAGAGCTCTCTTCGCGCGCCGCACCATTCCATCGACATCTTGCTGTCCGAATGGTTCCGCCCATTTTATGGAAAACAGTGATGCCTGGGCGACATAGACCGCATTTGCTGTCCAAAAATCCATCGGAACCGAATCCTCAAAATAGGCGTCAATCTGACCGATGCAATACGGAATACTGATCTCCGTTCCGAAGCTTTCCAGCTTGTAAAACTCCTCATACGGATCTCCGACTTCCCAGCGATTAAAATCAATGACGCCGATGGAAGAATCATTTGTATAAATCAGATTTCCGGGATGAAAATCGCCATGCATATATACAGGCGGCTGTTTCCAGATTTGATTGATATTCTCCTTCACATACCGGATCGCTGTCTCGTCATTCGGAATACGAAGATCTGATTCTTCATATCTTGCCAACTGCGCCAGTTTTTTCTCTTTCTTCGTAGTGCTCGGAATATCCTCTTTGTCCAGCGGAACACTGTGGATCTTCCGCAAAATGCTTCCGGCCTCCCGTCCGAGTCTATACTGTTCCTCTTCCGAAAGTGTCGGAAGCACGACCTCTAAATCACTTCCGTCAATCCAACGCAAAAGCATATAAACACTGTTATGATTGTTGCACACACCGAACTCAATCGGCGATGACATCGGAAATCCCAGTGTCGCATACTTTTTGATGATTTCGTACTCTTTCTTCTTTTCCTCGAATCTATCGATGCTTGCGATTCGAAGAAGCAAATGCTCATTGGAAAAGGTCCTTACAAAGTATTTTTCGTCAGACGACCATCCTTTGTTTATCGGCTCCA
>CACZRV010000101.1 GCA_902783725.1 uncultured Lachnospiraceae bacterium
AGGATTGCGCGGTCGTTTTCATCCAAAACTGCGGAACCGTCCGCAACGTAGAGGATCAGGTCCGCCTCCGCTGCGGCTGCCCGGGCGCGCTCCACGCCGATGCGCTCCACGGCGTCGTCCGTGGCGCGGATGCCCGCGGTGTCCACCAATAAAAGCGTGATGCCGCGCATGCGCACTTCCTCGGTGAGGGTATCTCTTGTGGTTCCCGCAATGTCCGTGACAATGGCGCGGTCCTCGCCGAGCAGTGCGTTTAACAACGAGCTCTTGCCCGCGTTCGGCCGTCCCACGATAACGGTGCGGATTCCCTCGGTGATCATCCGCCCGTCGTCCGCGGTATCTATCAGGCGTCGGATCCGTTTTTTCTGTTCCGCCGTCTGCTTTGTGATCGTCTCATCAAATCCATCGAAGCTCAAATGCTCCGGGTCATCAAGAGTCGCCTCGATCTGCGCGATCTCCCGCAATAACTGCGCGCGAAGCTCCGATATCTCGCGGCGCACGCGGCCCTGCAGCTGGCGCTCGGAATTCCGGAGGGCAAGGTCATTTTTCGCACTGATGACACCCGCCACAGCCTCGGCCTGACTTAAGTCGATGCGCCCGTTAAGGTATGCGCGGCGCGTAAATTCTCCGGGCTCCGCGAGCCTTGCGCCGGCGGCGAGAACCGCCTCCAGAACGCGCTTGGTGACCAGCACGCCGCCGTGGCAGTCGATCTCCACGGTATCTTCCCTTGTGTAGGTGCGAGGCGCACGCATGACCAGCAGCATGACCTCGTCGATGACGCTGCCGTCCGCCGGATTTACAATATGTCCGTAGTGCACGGTGTGGCTTTCAAACGCACTCACATCGCCGCCCGCAAACACCTTCGCGGCGACGGCCGTAGCCTGCGGTCCGCTTATGCGCACAATGCCGATCCCGGAGGGGGAAAGCGCCGTTGCGATCGCGGCGATGGTATCATTTTCCGTCGGTTGTCTCATCGGTGCTCCTCCTTTCGTGCCCTGTGCGGCGGCGCCCGCCGCCTGTGCCTTCTGTACTCTGTCCTTTCGCACCTTCTTCATCTCTGCACAAAGGTCGATCTTCGGCCTTCCTGCAGAAACGAAGAAGCACCGGCTCATGCGAAAACACATGGTTTCCGTGAGCGCGGTGCCTCCCTGTAGCTCGCGGGACTCACCCGCTCGGTTTCCTTAGTTGTTCTGCTCGGACTTTGCCTTCTCGGCTGCCTTCGCTTCCTTGTAGGCCGCGTAGTCCTTCATGTAGTCCTTGCTGTAATCCGGCGAGTTGGCGTCGCTCTGGAAGCGTCTCTGTGCCGCACGGCTCTCGAAACCGCCGTTGTCACGGTTGTAGCCGCCCTTGCCGCCGCGGTTGTTGTAACCGCCCTTGCCGTAGCCGCCCTTGCCGCCGCGGTTGAAGCCTCCCTTGCCGCCGTTACGGTTGCCGTAACCGCCGCGATTGCCGTAGCCGCCGCCGTTGTAGCGGTTGTTGTAGCGGCGCTCCTCGTAAGGTGCATCCGCCTTCATGCTTACGATGACCTTGCGGTAAGGCTCCTCGCCCTCGCTGTGGGTCTCAACGTAGCGGTCGTTCTGAAGCGCTGCGTGAATGATGCGGCGCTCATAGGGGTTCATCGGCTCCAGAGCCACGCTGCGGCGGGAGCGACGAACGCGCATGGAGATATTTTTCGCAAGATTCTCAAGGGTCGACTTGCGTCTCTCGCGGTAGTTCTCCGTATCAAGCTTGATCTTGTAGTACTGGTTGCAGGCACGATTCACAACGAGGCTGGTGAGATACTGCAGTGCGTCCAGCGTCTGGCCGCGCTTGCCGATCAAAGAGCCCATGTCGGTGCCCTCGATATCGATGTAGATGTTGCCCTCCTCCTCGTTGACCTCTGCGGTCACCTCGGCGGTGAGGTCCATCACCTTCAAAATCTTGCAGATGAAGTCTACGGCAACCTCCGAAGGGGTCGATCCGTCGGCAGCCGTCTTGATCTCAGCCGCAACCTGGGCAACCGCCTCGGTCACAGTGGCCGGAGCCGCCGTCTCATCGCATTCTACGCGGATCTTTACGCTCTTAAACAGACCGAAAAATCCACCCTTTTCTTCCTCCAATACCTCTACCCGAAGATCGTCCACCGAGCAACCCATCTCCGCTGCAGCAGCTGCCTTGGCGTCATCGAGCGTCTTTCCCGTATATTCCCGATATTCCATGTCACTGATCCTCATCATTCTTTAAAATGTTGGCGATGGCTGCGATTCCGACAACACCGTTGTTGTCCGCCGCCTTCCTGGCCAGTTCGTCTTTCTTCTCCTGTGTTACACGACCGCTCTCGCTGCGCTTTGCGCTTCCCGAATCCTTGCTTCCCTTCTTCGCATCAATGCGCGAGGTATCGATGGAAGCGATGGACTTCGTGCTGGATTTTGCGATCTCGGACATGCCCTCCTTCTTGGAGTACACGCCGTATTTTTCGTTGCGCTCCGCAATCTTCGACTCGTTCTGTGCGACGATATCCTCGACGTTGTAACGCTCGAGGTACTTGTTGATCGACAGCTGCTGAACGATGGTTACCGCACTGTTGACAACCCAGTAGATACCGACACCGATCGGCATGAATACACAGAACACACCGGACATAACCGGAAGAATGGTGTTCATTGCGCCCATTCCCGGCATCGGCTCGGCCTCTTCCTTACCGTCCTTTTTCTTCGTCTTCGCCGTCGTCAGCTTACCCTGCAGATACTGCAGAAGGAACGCCAAGATCGGCAGAAGGATCGCCGGAAAATGATATCCCGGTGCATCGAGAATGTTGTATTTTCCGAGACCGTTGACCTTAAGAATCTTGTCGATCACGGAGGATTTGCCGTCCATTGCCTGTTTGAAGGCGTCGGACTGTGCGAGCTTGTTCCAGTTGTCGACGACGCTGTTGCCGTCCTTGTCTTTTGCCTCTAATACCTTGCCGGTCCGGAAATCCTCCCAGACTGCGGTATTGTACACGGAGAAGATATCGATCAGGTCCGTCTTCGTGAAGTTGGTCTCCGTGTTCTTCTTCGAGCGAAGCGTCACGCCCTCGGCACTGTAAAATTCATACACGGCCTTGGTGATCGCCTCGTCGGAAAAGTCTGCATTTTCCTTGCCGATCTCGGTAACCGAAGCCGCTACGTCCTGGTAGAGGGCTTTCACATCGGTTACGTACGCCGGAATCGCGTAGATCACGCGATACAGAGCGAAAATGATCGGAAGCATGATCAGAAGCGGCAGGCATCCGCCGAAGGGGCTGGAGCCGTACTTTTGATAAATCGCCTGCTGCTCCATGGTGTACCGCTGCATCGCTTCCCTGTTCGAACGGTCGACGCCGCGGTATTTCTCCTGAAGCTCCTTGATCTCCGGCGTCATGAGCGCGGAAACCTTCGCGAACTTCTGCTGCTTAATCGTGAGAGGAAGCATGAGCATCTTCACCACGATTGTGAATACCACGATGCAAAGTGCAATGTTTTGGATGCCGACTGCGGCAACCAGTTTGTAAATTGCATTGAGGATCATTCCCATGACCCAGGCGAACGGCTTCAAAAGACCTCCGACCTGTGTCAGAAACATCAAATCCATCTATGGTCCTCCTTCGTTACGGCACCGGGTCGTAGCCTCCCTTGTGGAAGGGATGACAACGCAGGATCCGCCTCACGGCCAGATATCCCCCTTTGAGTGCGCCGTACTTTTCAATTGCTTCCACCGCATACTGGGAACAGGTTGGCGTGTAAATGCAACAGGGCATCTTCTTAAGCCCCGACAAATGTCTTTGATAAATTCTTATCAATCCGAGCAATAGTCGTTTCATACCGTTATCCCGAGCAGTCCCGCCACGTGCAGAACTGCCTCCGTAATCTCCGCCTGCGTCCTGCCGACGCATGTTCTCCGTGCGATGACGATGATGTCCAGCCCGGTGCTGAACCGATCACCGTTGAGTCGCAAGCTCTCCTTGATCAACCGCTTCACGCGGTGCCTTACGACACTGTTTCCGAGTTTTTTGCTTGCGACAATTCCGATTCGATTGTAAGTAAGTCCGTTCCCGCGCATATACATGGCGAGATACCGGTTTGCGCGGGACTGTTTTGCGTCATAGACCGACGAAAACTCCCGCCCCTTGTGTAATGATTCTACCATTCGACATTCCTCTCTCACCCTGGAGAAAGGTCACAATCTCTGCGACCTTATGCGGAAATGCGATGTCTGCCCTTTGCGCGTCTTGCGGAAAGAACCTTTCTTCCGTTCGCGGTCAGCATTCTCTGACGGAAGCCGTGAACCTTTGCATGGCTCTTCTTCTTCGGCTGATAAGTCATCTTCATGGCGAGTACCTCCTTTTTTATTCCAAAGCGGCGAAAAATGCCGCTCCGTATGTTCGTGAATCGCAGAAAAGCCCATTTTCAGGCATACTGCGCTCATTATTATAGTGATTTTGCAAGTGCCAGTCAAGAAAATTTTTTGCGGGAACGCGGGAAAATAAGGGCGGGAGCTTCATTTTCCGAAAACGATGTGATGCGTTGCTTCCTTATATAATTACACGCTCGATTTTTGTTGCGAAAAAGCGATTCTTTTGGTATAATAAATTGTGGCTTTCTGCGGCCTTTTAAAAGCCGATACCACAAAATGTGGGGTCAGGCGCGAAAAGGCTCGAATTTGGCCTCAGGGAGGGTTACCGGATGTATTCTAAGCAGGTTTTGGAAGACAATTGGAAGCAGATTCTGGATCAGACCAGGATCGACTACAATATTACGACCGTTTCCTACAACACGTGGCTTGTACCGCTGCGCATCTACGACATCGAGGACAATATCCTCACCATCGTCGCCGAGGAACCGATCAACTCCAACAGTCTGTCCTTCATTCAAAACAAGTACGGTCAATTCATCCGCGCTTCCATCGTTGAGATGCTCGGCTCCGAGTACGAGTTCGAGCTCCGCTTCATTCTCCGTTCCCAGGTGGCCCGTATCGAGGAGGAACGCAAGAAGCAGAGCCGTCCCGACACGAATCTCGCCCACGGCAATCTCCTCAACAAGTACACTTTCGACAACTTCATCGTCGGCGACAATAACAATATGGCTCACGCGGCAGCTCTCGCTGTTGCCGAGCAGCCCGGTGAGGTTTACAATCCGCTCTTTATCTACGGCGGCTCCGGACTCGGCAAGACGCACCTGATGTATGCGATCGCAAATTACATTCTGCAGAACGAGCCGTACCGCAAAGTTCTCTATGTCACAAGCGAGACCTTCACCAACGACCTGATCACTTCGATCCGCGCCGGCGGCATCGCCGCTTCGGAAGCGTTCCGTGAAAAATACCGCACCAACGACATTCTTCTGATCGACGATATTCAGTTTATCGAGGGCAAGGAGACCACCCAGGAGGAATTTTTCCATACCTTCAACGAGATGAAGGACAACGGCCGTCAGGTCGTGATTTCTTCCGATAAGAATCCGAAGGATCTTAAGATTCTCGACGAACGTCTCCGCTCCCGCTTCGAGTGGGGTCTGACCGTCGATGTACAGCCGCCGTCGTACGAGACCCGCGTTGCCATCCTCCGCGAGAAGAACAAGGTCAATCCCGTGCCGATCTACGACGACGTTTTAGAGTACATCGCGCAGAACATCAACTCCAACATCCGTGTTCTTGAGGGTGCTCTCACGCAGGTTGTCTCAATGAGCCGTCTGCAGAGAAAGCCGATTACCCTGGATCTCGCAAGAGAAGCTCTCAAGGACGTCATCGCACCCAGCGAGAAGAAGACGGTCACGCCGGAGCTCATCCTGAATATGGTAGCGGAACACTACGAGATCACCTCGGAGCAGATCCGCTCCAAGATCAAAAGCCGCAACATCGCTTATCCGCGCCAGATTGCAATGTACCTCTGCCGCGAACTCACGTCTCTTTCCTTTGACGAGATCGGCTCGCTGATCGGCGGACGCGACCACTCGACCGTCCACTATGCGTACAACAAGGTTTCCGACGACATCAAAAAGGACGAAACCGTTGCCGGCGCCGTAGATATTTTAAAGAAGAAGATCAATCCTACGGAGAACTGATCACAGCCTTTTGTGTTAATAACTCCGCAAAAACTGTTGATAAATGCCTGATTTTCGGTGGATAACCCTTCGGATTGGCTGTTTATCGGCTGTTTATTACCTTTATTTGCTGTGGATATACATTTTCCGGCGAACCGGCTCATTTTTTTGAGACACTTCGGATGAGCCCGGTTATTCACAAACCGGAAATGTTATCCGAAAGAAAACAACATCACCGTCCGAAACGTCGAGCCTTAGAGGCTCAAGGGCTTGCGGCACTTTTCCACAAATCCACAGCCCCTATTATTACTACTGTTTCCTACCATATATCATACATTCATTGATACGCGCTTCGCGCAAATACCGGGAGAAAGGACAAACGTATGGAAATCATTTGTAATCAGCAGCTGCTCCTCGGAGCCATCAATACGGTTTTAAAAGCGGTCTCCTCGAAGACCTCCTATCCGATCCTCGAGTGCATCCTGATCGAGACGGACAACGATGACATTCGCCTGACCGCCAACGACAACGACTTCTGCATCGAGACGGTCATCGAAGGCACGGTCAACCGCGCCGGAAAGATCGCGTTAAATGCGCGCATGCTCTCCGATCTTGTAAGAAAGCTTCCCGCGGACGATGTCATCATCACCACGGACGAGCGCTTCCAGACCACCATCGTGTGCGGCAAGGCAAAATTCACGCTGCACGGCGATCCCGGCGACGAGTTCCCGAAGCCGCTTCCTTACGACAATGAGAATCCCGTTGTGATCTCGCAGTTTACGCTCAAGGAGATCATCCGTCAGACGATCTTCTCCATCTCGGACAACGAGTCCCAGCGCATCATGACCGGTGAGTATCTGGAGATCAACGGAAACCATCTTCGCCTGACGGCCCTGGACGGTTACCGCATCAGTATCCGCAATGTGGAGCTTCGCGGAAACTATGAGCCGAAAAATGCCATCGTTCCCGGAAAGGTGATGAACGAGATCGGCAAGATCCTCGGCGGCGACATGGACAAGGATGTGCGGATCTGCTTCGACGAGCGCAATATCATTCTCGAGATGGACAAGACGACGGTTCACTCCCGCCTGATCGACGGCCGCTACTATGCGGTTGACACCATGATCAACGCCGCCTGCGAGACGAAGGTTACGGTAAACAAGCGTGAGCTGATCGACTGTATCGATCGCGCCAGCCTGTTTGTGAAGGAATCCGAGAAGAAGCCGGTGATCCTTGAGATACTCGACTCCTACATCATGATCTCCATCAACACGCAGCTCGGCAGCATGAACGAGGAGATCCTCTCCGAGCGCGACGGCCACGATCTTAAGATCGGTTTCACGCCGAAATTCCTGCTCGACATTCTTCGCGTGATCGACGACGAGAATGTCACGCTTTACATGAATAACTCGAAGAATCCCTGCTTCCTTCGGGCAAGCGACGATTCCTACATCTACATGCTGCTGCCGGTAAACATCGGCGCGCACTGATCGCATTTTTCGAAAATGCCCTGACTTTCCGGCGCAAGCCGGTGAAAATGGAGTAACCATATGTACACAGTTGCGATTCGGGATGAATTTATCAAGCTCGGGCAGGCCATGAAACTGGCCGGCGCTGCGGAGACCGGCGCGGATGCCAAGGACGACATCGCGAGAGGTCTGGTCCTGGTGAACGGCACGGTGGAATACCGCCGCGGCAGGAAGCTGGTTCCGGGCGATGTTTTTACGTACGACGGCAAAGAATACCGGATTGAGAGCCGATAGGATCTCCGACGATGCAGATACAACACATTGAACTATCCGATTTTCGAAATTACGATTCCCTGGTGCTGGATTTTACCAGCGGCGTGAATCTCTTCTACGGGGATAACGCCCAGGGGAAGACAAATCTTTTAGAGGCGGTTTACGTCTCCGCCACGACGCGGTCTCTGCGCGGTTCGAAGGACCGCGAACTGATCCGCCTGGGAAGCGGTGAGTCCCACATCTCCACAAGAGTTGTGAACCGGGATTGTCCGCACCGCGTGGATATGCACCTTCGGAAAAATAAACCCAAAGGCGTTGCCGTCGACGGGATTCCGATCAAGCGAAGCGCCGAGCTTTTAGGTCTTCTGCATGTGGTTTCCTTTTGTCCGGACGATCTCTCCCTCGTGAAGGCCGGTCCTTCGGAGCGGAGACGCTTTCTCGACATGGAGCTCTCGCAGATGGACGGCGCGTACTGCAGCTACCTTGCGCGGTACAACCGGGTTTTGATGCAGCGGAACAATCTCTTAAAACAGATCTGCGGAAATCTCTCCTTAAAGGACACCGTGAGCGTGTGGGATGACCAGCTTGCAGCCTGCGGGGCGGAGATCATCAAGAGAAGACGTGCATTTGTCGAAGAACTGCTGCCCATCGTTGCCGAGAAGCACTGGCTTTTGAGCGGCGGCAGCGAGGAACTTAAGATTACCTATCTTCCGAACGTCACGGAGGATTCCTACTTAAACAAACTCTCCTCTTCTCTGGAGAGAGACATCATCCTGCGGGCTACGGAATCGGGGCCGCACCGTGATGATCTTGATTTTACGGTGAACGGCCAGAGCGTCCGGCTCTTCGGATCCCAGGGCCAGCAGCGCACCACCGCGCTGTCGTTAAAGCTCGCGGAAATCTCTCTTGTGCGCAAAAACCGCGGCGAGGCACCGATTTTGCTTTTAGACGATGTCCTGTCGGAGCTTGACCGCAACCGCCAGCAGCAGCTTCTCTCGGAGATCCGGGATCTGCAGACCATCGTCACGTGCACCGGCATGGAGGAATTTGTCATGACGCGCTCCTCGGAGAACAGCATCTTCTACGTGAGCGAGGGGGCAATCGAACGGAGATGAGATTTCATTTTCCGAATTATCGTTGTTATCAATTGCAATTCTTTGCAATAGGAGGAATATTTCACTATGGATCAGAATCAAAACCAGGAATACGGAGCTGAACAAATCCAGATCCTCGAGGGTTTGGAGGCGGTTCGCAAGCGCCCCGGTATGTACATCGGTTCCACGTCCGCGAGAGGTCTGCACCATCTGGTGTACGAAATCGTGGACAATGCGGTCGATGAGGCCCTTGCGGGCGTATGCACGGAGATCAACGTCTTCATCAACAAGGACGGTTCCGTGACGGTTCGCGACAACGGCCGCGGCATTCCTGTCGAGATCAATGAGAAGAAAGGCATCAGTACCGTCGAGGTCGTCTTTACGATTCTTCACGCCGGCGGCAAATTCGGCGGCGGAGGATACAAGGTGTCCGGCGGTCTTCACGGCGTGGGCGCGTCCGTTGTTAACGCACTCTCCGACTGGCTCGTCGTCGTTGTTGAGCGAGAGGGCCACAAGTATGAGCAGCGCTACGAGCGCGGCAAGCCGGTGACGGAGCTTAAGCGCATCGGCGATTCGGACCGCACCGGTTCGACGGTCACATTTTTCCCGGATGCCACGATCTTCGATGAGATCGTATTTGACTTCAATACCTTAAAGCAGCGCCTCCGCGAGATGGCGTTTTTGACCAAGGGTCTGAAGATCACCTTAAGCGACCTCCGCGAGGAGCCCGCCCGCGAAAAATCCTTCCACTACGAGGGCGGTATCAAGGAGTACGTGCAGTACCTGAACAAGGGCAATTCCGCATTGTACGATGACATCATCTACTGCGAAGGCAACGTCGGCGACGTGTATGTCGAAGTTGCGATGCAGCACAACGATGCTTATAACGACAACTGCTACAGTTTCGTAAACAATATTACAACTCCTGAGGGCGGCATGCATCTGATCGGTTTCCGAAACGCCCTCACGAAGACCATCAACACCTACGCGCGTGCGAACAAGCTGATCAAGGACAACGAGCCGGCGCTTGACGGCGAGGATATCCGCGAGGGTCTTACGGCCATCATCAGCGTCAAGCTTCCCGAGCCCCAGTTCGAGGGCCAGACGAAGCAGAAGCTCGGCAACAGCGAGGCGCGTACCGCAGTGGACAAGCTTGTCAGCCAGCAGCTGACGTACTACCTGGAGCAGAACCCGGCGGTTGGCAAGATCATCGTTGAGAAGTCGGTGCTCTCCCAGCGTGCCCGTGACGCCGCCCGAAAGGCGAGAGACCTCACGCGTCGCAAGTCGCCCCTGGAGAGCCAGAGCCTTCCCGGAAAACTTGCCGACTGCTCCGAGAAAGACCCCGCAAAATGCGAGATCTTCATCGTTGAGGGTGATTCCGCAGGCGGTTCCGCAAAATCGGCCCGCGTCCGTGCGACCCAGGCGATCCTTCCGCTCCGCGGCAAGATTCTAAACGTTGAGAAGGCGCGTCTCGACCGCGTTTTGGAAAATAAAGAGATCCGCGCGATGATCACGGCCTTCGGCACGGGCATCCACGAGGATTTCAACATCGAGAAGCTTCGCTACCACAAGATCATCATCATGACCGATGCCGATGTGGACGGTGCGCATATCAGTACTCTTCTGCTGACGTTCCTCTACCGCTTCATGCCGGAGCTGATCAAGCAGGGCTATGTGTACCTCGCAATGCCTCCGCTGTACAAAGTGGAGCGCGGCAACAAGGCCTGGTACGCCTACAGCGATGACGAGCTGAACGGTATTCTCGCGGAGATCGGCCGCGACCAGAGCAACAAGATTCAGCGCTACAAAGGTCTCGGTGAGATGGACGCCTCCCAGCTCTGGGAGACCACCATGGATCCGAAGCACCGCATCCTGCGCCGCGTCAACATGGATCAGGACAGCCTGAGCGAGCTCGACCTCACCTTCACCACACTGATGGGCGAGGAAGTCGAACCCCGCCGCGTATTTATCGAAGAGAACGCGAAGTATGCCGAAAACTTGGATATCTAAGGTAACAGTTCAACGGGAAGGATGCGATGGTCGCCGATGCGAAAGCTTGCTTTCGGCATCTTGAACCGGCGCAGCCGATGCCGGTGACGTGTCACCGGCAACACATGAGCAAAAAACCGGTTTCCTTGAATTATTCAAAAGCGGTTTTTTGCGAATGGTCGTTGAACTGTGTTGAATGGTTCGAAAAGAATTCAACTATAAAGAAACTGAGGACACACTATGGACGATTTTAACGTAATGGATGAACATATTTTTGACAAAGTCGACGATGTCGATTTGAAGAAAAT